>CAZSVI010000144.1:0-8738 GCA_964610205.1 uncultured Oscillospiraceae bacterium | reverse complement strand
CTGGCCGTATGGCAGTATGGATTGGGCAGAACGGCAGCCTGGACTTCGGATATTCAGGGTGTCTGGACGTCTCAATGGGCTATGTGGCAGGATTCTCCCGTCTTCTGGGGAAATCTGACCGGGTGGCTGGTTCAGAAGAATCTGAATACCGAATACTCAATAGAAACACATTTAAGGGAAGGCCGCGGTATCATTACTCTGACGACGGAAAATGAAGACATGCTGTACCGGGACACTATCTCCGGAACACTGGTATTACCCGATGGTTCAAAGGAATCCATCGGCCTGGACGCTGTAAAACCGGGAGTTTTCGAGGGTACGTTGGGAAAAAATGAGCCCGGCGCATATGTTGTTCACCTTGAAATACCCGGAGAAGAAGACACCTTAAATATCAGCACCGGTATTGTCATGCCATATTCACCCGAATTCAGGATATTGGACAATCAAACGGACGGATTCCTGCAAAAACTTGCCCAGGCCGGCGGCGGCAGGGTTGTTGCAAACCCCGAGGAAGTTTTCAAAGGGGAAGTTCAGAATACCGGAGGGAAGAGGGAGTTAACAAGCTTATTCATCCTGCTGACGTTAATCCTGCTTCTTATAGATATTGCCTTCCGCAAGCTGCAGGTTTCAATGGAGCCCGTTGTTGTTTTCTGGCGTGATAAACTGGTTCTCTCGGTAAATATGCTTTTTGGAAAACTCATTAAAAGGGCAGGCAAGGTTTCGGTAAATACCCGATCTGCCCGGCAGGATACGGGAGATGATTCTTTATCGGATAAAGCAGAAAGCCTGAAAGCGGAGGCTAAAGCAAAAAGTCAGGAGCCCAAAGGAAAACCTTTAGAACCTGCCGGTGACAGTGAAAGTGTTAATGTCCTGCTGAACAGAAGAAAGCAGTGGAAATAAATTCACAAAATTACCGCTTTAAAACCCCGTGAGCTTCCTTCAGTTTCTCAGGAATGTTTATACCCTGGGGGCAATGCTGCAGGCATTTGCCGCATTCTATACACTGATCGGCGCTAATACCCGCCGGTATCATATTATCGGAATACATTTCCCTGTCCACCCAGTGATTTTTCATTAACATGTAACTGTTGTACATTCTGAATATGTCCGGGATGGATACATTTGAGGGGCAGGGCATACAGTTATGAAGCAGATATATGTCTATAAAATCCACATCCAGGCGAGTTAGTTCAATATCCAGATATTTTTCGAAATCCGCATGACTATTTATATGCCAGGTAGGACTTTTTGTAACCACAATGGCGTTATCCCGATATCCCCCTTTTAACGCTTTCCCGATAATGGATTCGCTGTCTTTATAAATATAAGCGGTATCCAGGTAATTTACTCCGTTATCCAGAGCGTACCGGATCATTTCAATAGCTTCGTCTTCATCGGCAGGAAACCTCATACAGCCCAGACCGAACCGGGAAACCTTTAATCCAGTTTTTCCATAATCTACATATTGCATAAAAACCTCCGGTGAATTTAATGTAACGAGACCCAAAGATGCGTAGATCCCATAATAAGGATTACTCCCTGTTTATTATAACACAAAGTTTTATCTTTACCTAAATTTTCTTTTACTTTTCAATTCATTCTGAGCGATTATTCTTACTTTCTTTTTCTGCTAGTACCAAATAAGTTATTCCTGCTGTTAAGAATAAAATACTTAATAATAAGAGGATATAACCGACACTGTCTAATAGCATCCTAAAGTGGTATGGACCGTGATGATTTGAATTTGCTCCATATATTGCAGCAGAAATATACCATGTACATATGGGTATAAGCCCTGTACAGCAAAATATTGTGCCTATTAATCGTTTATTCATATTATCACCTGCTTTCAAATTGTATTATTAAGTTTTTCAGCCTATGATTTCCGCTCAAGACATTATAACACAAAGTTTTATCTTTACCTAAATTTTCTTTTACTTTTCAATTCATTCTGAGCGATTATTCTTACTTTCTTTTTCTGCTAGTACCAAATAAGTTATTCCTGCTGTTAAGAATAAAATACTTAATAATAAGAGGATATAACCGACACTGTCTAATAGCATCCTAAAGTGGTATGGACCGTGATGATTTGAATTTGCTCCATATATTGCAGCAGAAATATACCATGTACATATGGGTATAAGCCCTGTACAGCAAAATATTGTGCCTATTAATCGTTTATTCATATTATCACCTGCTTTCAAATTGTATTATTAAGTTTTTCAGTCTATGATTTCCGGCTCAAGACACTATATATTCTATATAATTATCTATGCGGGTCATAGGGAATAAAGACCCGCATAGATAATACAACCTTTAATTTGTCGGGTTGCTATATGACGACATTGGAATAACAATGCCATCTAATTTATCACCAAGCTTTTTCGTTCGTCTGGTCGCTCAAAGCTCGTTCGAATCTTGTCTCTTCTAGTTTTATTCATCTAATTCCAAAAATACATTAATTTTTTGAATTAGATATTTAGATAGAATTAATCATATTTGCAAATACATATTAAATAAAACCATTAATCCAATATGTTCATATCCTTATAATTTCCACCTCTCTTACTCATAAGATATTTACAATCCACATCAGGAGGGGTATACTAAAGCCATGGCAGCCTCTTTGAGGAATTGCATTTTATAGTTAAAGGTTTGGTAGGGTGAACCGGTTCGCGAGACAGACACCTTATCAGACCTTTTTCTATCCGGTTTAATAATATTTGGCAGAGCCTATGTATACTGTATATTCAACTATTGCGTTATTCCGATATACATACCCATATGAAACCAAACGGTATGAATATCCACTTTCCACATACCAGCTTTTCCCCAACCTGCAGCTTGTGCCTTGCTGTGTACTTGACCAGCTTTTTATTGTTTGCCAGGCACCATTATTGTATTGCTGGATATTAGCCTGAACTTCCACCTGATCAACATCATGGGCGTACAGAAAAACTTCTGCCGTTGCTTTTCCATTATTTGAAATATTAAAGCTGTTTTGAAAAACGTTAATATAAGTAAACCGGGGCTGTATGATTTCTTTTTGTAAATCATCACTTTGAAGTGTATATGACCGTAATGAAAAAAGAGCTAAAACCAAGCACCAACTTAATAGAAATTTTATCCGACATTTCATTTTAATCAACTCCTCTATATTAATAACAAATGAGAGTGGTATATTGTTACAGTATTTTTAAACTTTTTTTAAAAAGGGTTCTTATTTTTTTCCTGTGCTCTGGGCTATTTTTATTAGTTCTTCCGAATTTATTTCGGATATGATATAGAAACTAAACTCGTCATTATTCCAGAATAAAATGTTTCTGCCTTCTTTTTGAATGAGAATACCTTTATCGGCATTTATTAAAATCTCTTTTACTGTTCCATTTTCGGTATCAAACTGATAATCGGTTCCATTCGGAGCCTGGGAATAAAGTATATGTCCACTGCTTTCATTACTGAATTCTATAATTCTTCATCTATACTATCTATCTTAAAGCCATCAGGTAAATATGACGGGAAATAATAATCCTCCACTCCAATGGAAAAACCGGATTCAATTAAATTTTCTTCAATCCTAATAATAGTGTATTTATCATGGTCTTCCATGAAAAAATTAAGCACTTTTATCCGTATAGCCTCAACACTTACAGTAATGAAAAACAAGGATGCGGATAATACCAATAAAATAATTGCTGCTTTTTTTGAAATACTCTTTAATTTCCTTGTTATGATTTTCCCTGTTTCTTTTTTTCTGATGTTTTTAGCATATCGAGAAAACCAGGTTTCCATGCTTGCAGGTACCTTAATGCTGTCTATTTCATTTTTTAAGCAGTCTATGTCACGACAAATATTATCCAAATGGTGCTCGCCAATATACACATAATAAGCAGACATTAACTTCTCTGCTGTCATATCCTCCCTATTCATTTTTTCGTTCATAGTACTCACCTTCCATTATTTCCCGTAAAGCTTTCCGAGCGCGGGATAATTTTACCCTGATGCTGCCCTCTGAAGTATTCATCAAATAAGCTATCTCGTCGTTAGAAAATTGATATGTATATCTTAGAACTAAAACATCCGCATATATGGGGTTTATTAACGCTAATTTGCGTGCTATCCATTCGGCATTGTCTATTTTAAGCATAAACTGCTCCGGATTCATCTCCGCTTTGTCGGCTAAAACATAATCGATATTTTCCATGTTATCTTCAACTCTTTTTTTTCTTGAATTATAAGCGTTAATTGCAAGGTTTCTAACTATAATAACAAGAAAACCCTTTGTTTTGTTACACTTAATATCATTAATTTTATCTATATGCTCATATATTTTTATCATGGCGGATTGAACCGTATCTTCAGCCTCATGAGAATCCTTTAAAATATCCATTGCAGTAAAGAATAGAATTTTATAGTATAAATCATATATTTCCTCAATCTTATTTCTGATGTATTCGTCTTCATTTGCTGAAAGAAAAAACAACATAGGTTTTACGCTCCTGATTAAAATACTAATTTTAGTAAATACGACCATTAATATAATTTTACTTTTTTTCAAGTATCATGTCAAATCTTTGCATAAACGTAATATAATCCGGAAATCTATCTTTGCTATTCAGAGGTACAATAAGTTTAACATAGCGGGTGGTTCGGATGCTTTAACGGGTCGAGGCATTGCCGGTGCGCTCCGGTTGGTGCGCACCTCTTTTCGATGACGCAGGGCTACATCTGCAGAGCCATACTGCTATTATCAGCCTTAAAGCGCGTAACTGAGCGACCCGGGATATGGAGACCTCACACAACGACACTTTTCTATGCTAAGAACGGGAGTAGTAGTAAGTGCTTGTCGCACAAGGAGTGAAACATCCGAATAAAGGTGCGTACCAACTGGAACGTACCATATGACTCGACCCAATAAATCAGGCCCCGCGGATTGAGAGGTATTACCTCTGACCTGTAACAATCTATCATGACCCCGGTTAGAGAAATGTTCAACTTTTGCAGAACGAGTGTATTTAATGCCCGTGAAAAATTATTCTCAATAATAAAGCGGAAAGCAAAATCATATAATATGATTGGCCCGGGAGTGATAAGCTTTTCAGGCCCGCAGGGGAAGTGTAATTCGCAGAAGCATGGAGGTATGTTTATGACACAGGGAAATGCAAGGCATATGTTCCCGGGAGGGAATACGTACAAAGGTTTTTTCAGTTATTATGATTATATTCTGCCGCAGGAAAAGGCTGAAAGGATATTTATTCTGAAAGGCGGACCCGGTGTGGGAAAATCAACATTCATGAAGCAAATTGCGGGTGGTATGCGCGATAGTGGTTCAGATGTTGAGTATATGCATTGCTCCAGCGACCCTGACAGTCTTGATGGGATTGTTTTTCCGCAAATAAATGTTGCTCTGATGGACGGCACTTCTCCTCATATCGTTGACCCCAAGAATCCCGGAGCCGTAGATGAAATTATTAATCTGGGTGAGTTTTGGAATGAAGAAGGGTTTTCTCAGCACAAAGCGGAAATATTAAAAATAAACAAAGAAATCAAGGGTATTTTTGAAAGGGCATACCGGTATATTCAGGCAGCCTACAGCATTTACACGGATAATGAGATAATTTATAAACAGGCGGTGAATCACGGAAAGGTAAACGTATGTATTTCAAGTATAAATAAAAAAATATTCGAAGGGATGGACGTTTCTTGCGTTGAAGGAAAACAGCGCCGCCTGTTCGCATCGGCAATAACTCCAAAGGGGTTTGTCAACTATCTTAACGCATTAATAACGACTGACGAAGTTGTTGTTCTGCACGGAAAGCCCGGAACCGGTGCCGAACGGATTCTGGAGAGGGTAAGGCTTGCCGTGGCAGAACGGGGATTGTATACAGAATCCTATTACTGCGCGCTGAATCCATATAAACTGGAGCATTTGATTATCCCCGAACTCAATATTTCCATAACGACAAGCAATTCTGTTCACTCTGTTGACCGGAAAGCAGCCATGGAAGTAGATTTGAACGAATATCTGGATGGTTCCATAACCGGAGCTTTTAAGGAAACAATCAGATTCAACGAAGAGGAATTTGATAAGCTGCTAAACAGAGCCATTGATACCATCAGGAAGGCTAAGGCATACCATGATGAACTGGAAAGCTTTTATATCCCCAACATGAATTTCAGTGGTGTGGAAAAATGTAAGGAAGATATGCTGGCAAAAATACTTCGGTATAAAAATAAAGATTGTTCCGGATGCCGCTAAACACAGGATGCTATCACATTAATGGCTCTCTGTTTTTACTCATGGGCTGGTGTGGCAAATGAGTATGGAAGTCTATTCGGAGGTATAAACATAATCAATTATATGATGAACTTATTCTGAATAAGTAAGCCGGAATAACCCGAATGGTTATCCGGCTTTTGTTTTTCTTTTTTCGAAAAAATCGATAATTCCCCTATATCGGCCGGACGGAGCTTTATTTCTGGATCTCGTTATGTATCAGGTATGTGTTAATACACCAAAGAATAAAAGTAATCATGCTTGGACGGCTTTAATAACAATGTGAAATAAAATTTTCAAAAAGGTATTGACATGAAAATAAATTTTCAGTATTATAAAAGTACGAGATATATTTTCATTCCTGATAAAGAGGGGAAATGATGTCATGCTGGAAAAACTTGAAGACTTAATAAAACAATCCTATGAAAAATTCAGCCCGAATCAAAAGAAAATATCTGACTTAATTCTTGCACAACATGAGAAATATGTGATGCTGACTATTACGCAATGCAGTCAGATGATGGGGGTATCCGAAGCCAGCCTGACCCGGTTTACCAAAGCGTTGGGTTTTAAAGGGTACAATGAATTCCAAAATTACCTTAGAACACTATTACTCTCTCAACTAAACGGGAAAAACAAGCTGCTTACAAATCTGAAGAAGGAATCCTCCTCGCAGAATTTTCTGCAAAAATCAATAATGAAAGATATTGAAAATATGACACATTACCTTCAATCAATAGACGAGGAAAAATTTGAATCAGTTGTTCAAACAATATCGGCTTCGGATCGTTTGTTTATTGTTGGACTGGGAATTTCGAAATCACTTGTCGATTTTCTAGAGTTTCGCTTCAGAAGAATAGGAGCAGATATAAAAGCATTAACAACCGGTGGCCGGGAACTTATTGAAAATTTATTGCCATTGAAGAGCGGGGATGTAATATTAGCCATAGGATTTCAAAGAAGCTATGGTGAAATATCTGTCGCGCTTGACTATGCAAACAGGGTTGGAGCGTCTACGATTGCGCTTGTAGAAAATCCTCTTTCTCCACTGGCAGGGAAATCACAATTATCTTTAATTGTAAAAAGAGGACCCACTGATGAGTTAAACTCACTGGCTTTTCCAATGACTGTCTGTAATGCGCTCGTTTTACGAGTAGCTATGGATAAAGAGCAACAGGCATTAAAGGCTATGGAGAATTTAGATTGGTTGAAAAATGCCTGTTTGAATAATTCAGATACGTAGAAATTTCATAAAGCACATTATTTATCTCCGGTTAGAAAACCGTATTAATGCAGGGAAGGCACAGATATTAAATTAAATTAAAATAAATATATGGGGGTAATTATTTATGATTAAAAAGGCGAATGTATTGTTGTTGGTTGGTTTATCGGTAGCAATCCTGTTTAGTGGTTGTGTACAGATACCGGCCTCAAACCAAACAAGTGAAACGAGCGCTAAAGTTGAAGACACAAAACCCAATGAGAGCACAAAACCACCCGAAGTCGAAAAACCGAAAGTTTCAGGCACGATTACTTATTATACTTCAATGCCTGAAGCAAATGTAACAAGTTTAATCGAGGAATTTAAAAAAGTCCAGCCCGACGTGACAATAAATCTTTATCGCGCCGGAACAGGAACTGTTTTAGCAAAGCTTGAAGCTGAAATGCAGGCTGAAAATGTGGTGGCGGATGCTATTTCAGTAGCAGAACCGGATGCATCGGTTATATTGAAGGAACGAGGACAGCTTCTTCAATATGTACCGGAAGGGGCGGACAAGCTTGCAGAGGAATATAAGGATAAGGATGGGTACTTTTATTCCTTTGGCATTACCAATATGGTATTGATATACAATACCCAAAAAATCAGAGAGATTCCTAAAGGTTATTCAGACCTTCTAAACCCTGATTACAAAAACAAGATCTCACTGGGGAATCCTTCTTCTTCGGGAGCGATGGCGCATATGGTAGGAACAATGCTGAATAATGGTTATGAATGGGATTACTTTGAAAATCTCAAAAACAATGGAGCAATTCTGGTGAAGGGTCCTTCCGATGCAGCGCAGAAGGTTGCCACCGGTGAAGCTGTTATAGGTATTACTCAGGATGCGGCAGCTCGTGCAATGAAGGCGGAAGGTTCTCCTGTAGATTATGTTTTTCCTGAAGAAGGTACGGTAATTAAAAATACAAATATTCAAATCATGAAATCCACAAAGAATGCGGATGCTGCTATAGCATGGGTGGGGTTTCTGTTATCGGACGAAACACAGCAGTACATTATTGATAATCAGATCATGCTGCCTGTAGTATCCGGTTTAAAATACCCCGATAGTATTGAGGATATTTCCCAAATAAAAGCGATGAAGCTGGATGATGAATTAATAGCGAAGTAATCGGCAGAAATAAAACAGAAATTCTCTGAAATATTCGGCGGTAATCAGTAATTTAAAAGGAGAAAATATTG
>CAZSVI010000143.1:0-8793 GCA_964610205.1 uncultured Oscillospiraceae bacterium | reverse complement strand
TCTGCCGATCCGGCTACAGGCATGTGGCAGTATGATGCGGAAAAGAGCATGACGGAACCGTCAGCTCAGCCGATGCTGCCATAAAACCTCTGAAGCTTTCCTTGAAAATCAAGTTTTCCAATAATCTGCGAGAATATATAAAACGATATTTTGCTTATTCGGAAAATACTTTTGCTCGTTCCTTCGCCTCTTTTGGGAATGTCAACCGTTATCTGGCAGCTATGGACTTTATCGAGGACCGGGTATTTACTGTCAGTAATATTCCATTTGCTCTTAGGATGAACGGAAATTATTACGAGAATGCTGAGGGACACGAAGGCTATGGAGATAGGGTGATGAATCCGCTGGGAGGAGGCCGGGAACGTTCCGTCCTCGAAGAATACTTCTTGAGAGAATTCATCTTCAAATGATGATGGTATTCTTCTTCACATGTATGTTTGTATTCTTCATATAAAAACTGGTGGTAGTTATCTTCATAAGTGCTACCGGGATTGGCTTGAAGCATTCTGACTTTATTATTTCGGCTGCAGCACTGGAATTCTGATAAGTATTAAAGCTGCCATTAAGCCTGTTTCCGGCTTCCCACCATTCATAGCTTCTGTCTGAAAACAAATTCAATTGTGTGCTCTCCAAATCAATGTTAACAATGGGGGAGTTGGAATCAGCAGTAAGAGCAGCTGATATATTATAGCTATCTGGAATATCCGGTGGATCATGATATTGAGGTAACCACAAATTCAGATGAGACAGAATCTTACGAATAACAGCATCTTCCTCGATGAAGGCTATAATACGCATCCTGCCCCCGCACTTGGGACATTCGAGGGGGTCAACGTTATAAACCTTTTGTATCAAGCGAGACCAGTTCTTTTTGAAGCGTTTTCGGGAGAGAGAAATGGGGATTAAAATCGTAGGGTCTTCAGTTTGAGCTGAAGTAACATATAACTCCTGCCCAAACATTCAGCTTAAAAGTGTGACAGTCAACCAACAAAAGAAAAATAAGTACGCTCACAAAAAAAACAAATAACCATGGATTCATTAAAAGACCTCCATTTAAATTTTGCTTTTAATATATATTATTCCCTAGATATAAAACGTCATCCAAAAACAGATTACTTGAATTGAGGTCGGGTTTCTTATTAAGTACAATTCAAGTATGCTATAGAAATATTAATGACAAATTCGATGTTATATGACTTTTAAAAAGCATATAGTTATACAAATTTTATCTAATATAGCGAAATAAAGCAATAGTATTGTAACCTGATGGAGATTATGTCGGAAAACATTAAGTTATCAAGAATTTTCTGACCTTGTGCGAAGACTATAAAGGTAAGCGATCTGTGTCATCTCAGGAGTGCCGGTGTCTTTGCTTTTTACCTTGAAATAGATGTACGCCGCAAAGCCAAGCGTTCCAATGATTGCTGCAATAACGAAACCTATCATGCTGCCATCCGTTTCTGTTTAAAATATGTCAATAAATTAATTATAACTGAATTCCTCATATTTAAATTCAATCTTCGGAATAGGCTCGAAATTGCCCATAATTGCTACTTTCATTTAGTACCTTTCCAAACAAAAAACTTTTCAGTAGTATTAGTAATATTGATATGATTTATAACAACGGAAGCAATTACTTTTAATTGCATCACACAGCAGGCGAGGGTCCATCTTGGTTCGTTATAATATAATAATTGTCGCATAATATTTACACCTATGTCCATGGTTTTAGCCTTTTTTAGTAGTTTGAAAATCTTCCCAAGCAATAATTCACATTCATTTGTACCCAATTTGATTTTCCTTGACAGCAAATGATGATCAATTATACAATATGGTATAAACCATACAAGTAATATGAATTATATACCCGGGAGTAATAAAATAGCTTGGAGGAATGTAGCATGTTAATGGTAAACACAGATTTTATCAGTGGCAGGGAAATTGAGACAATAGCTATTGTGAAAGGTTCAACTATTCAGGCAAAACATCTTGGCAAAGACATTCTGAGCGGGCTCAAAACTTTAGTTGGAGGAGAGCTCAAGGCCTATGTGGAAATGATAAATGAGGCCCGGGCGATAGCTACAAAGAGAATGGTTGAGGAAGCAGAAAAGCTGGGTGCTGATGCTATAGTAAACATCAGGTATTCTACCAGCAATGTTATGCAAGGGGCAGCTGAAATACTTGTTTATGGGACGGCAGTGAAATTTAAGCAATAAAACAGTAAAGACGGAGGGCTTTTATGGTATCTGTCGCCTCTTTTTTTGCAATGCTAATTACTTTGATAATAAGCATTCTTTATCCTGTGTTTTTATATATAATGTTAAGGAGAAGAAGCAGTAATGTAACCGGAGCCGTTATTGCCGGAGCAGTTGCATTTTACATATCCCAGATCCTCATCAGGCTTCCGTTGATTCAGGTTGTTCTTCCGGAATTTGATTGGTTTGTTAAGTTAAAGGATATACCTGTATCTTACATACTCTTTTTCGCATCATCTGCTGCTTTGTTTGAGGAAACAGCCAGATATCTTGCATTTGTGCTTTTGCTTAAGGAAAAGCAGGTATGGAAATGCGGTATTGCGTTCGGTATCGGCCATGGAGGCATTGAAGCTGTTATGCTGGTTGGAATAACATACATAAACAATATAGCGTTAAGCTTTATGATTAATTCCGGTACTTTTTACATAAACCTTCAGAATAAACTTGATAATGAAGCCGCAGGCCAGATATACAAAGCTCTCACACAAACGTCTGCCGACACTTTTCTGGCAGCTGGTATTGAAAGGGCATTAACCATTATTGTACATATAGCTTTATCTGTAATGATACTGGAAGGTATAATAAGAAGCAGAAGACTGCTCTTTTATTTTGCTGCAATAATTGCGCATACCGTATTAAACTATGTATCTTCGTATATGGCATTTAAAATGATAAATATGTGGCTTATAGAATTATTTATTGCAGGGATGGCTGCATTGTCAATACTTTATGTTGTTAAATCAAAAAAAAGATTCGGCGATAGGATTGAAGCTGTAGATGAAGCCAAAAAGGCAGTAGAAGAGGGTTACTAAATAAAATGCATAAAAATACCTAAAAAGAAAGGTGCAACCGGAACATACTGTTAAAGTGCTGCATTATGCAATGTCACTAAAAGAAAAAATTTTTTTTTGGTTAAAAAGGTAGTAGTAACAGCATACATATCATGTTAAAGTAATATTGTATCTATCAAATATAGAATCTTTATTTTTGGGAGGGAATTAAATGGCAGGCGTAAAATTATCAAACGTCTTCAAAACCTACCCCGGGGGCGTAACGGCAGTTAGTGACTTTAGTATTGACATTGAAGACAAAGAGTTTATCATTCTCGTCGGTCCTTCCGGCTGCGGAAAGACAACCACACTGAGGATGATAGCCGGGCTTGAAGAAATCACTGAAGGCGAACTGTACATAGGGGACAAGCTTATGAATGATGTTGCTCCTAAGGACAGAGACATCGCGATGGTTTTCCAGAACTACGCATTGTATCCTCATATGACAGTGTTCGACAATATGGCATTCGGACTTAAACTTAGAAAAACACCAAAAGATGAAATAAAGAGAAGAGTTCATGAAGCTGCCAGAATTCTTGATATTGAGCATTTGCTGGACAGAAAACCGAAGGCATTGTCCGGTGGTCAAAGGCAGCGTGTTGCGTTAGGCCGTGCTATAGTACGTGAACCTAAAGTATTCCTTATGGATGAGCCTCTCTCTAATCTTGACGCAAAATTGAGAGTTCAGATGAGAACCGAAATTAGTAAATTGCACCAAAATCTCCAGACAACGTTTATTTATGTTACCCATGACCAAACAGAAGCTTTGACGATGGGAACACGTATTGTTGTTATGAAGGATGGCTTTATTCAACAAGTTGACAGTCCGCAGGAATTGTATGATTTCCCTGTCAATATGTTTGTTGCCGGGTTTATCGGAAGTCCTCAAATGAACTTTGCTAACGTTATCGTTGTAAAGGAAGGCGACAAGCTCTACCTCAAGTTTGGTGACAGCATGCTGGAAGTTACACCGGACAAGGCACAGGTAGTTGAAAAGTCCGGATATATCGGAAAAGAAGCTGTCTTCGGCATTCGTCCTGAGAATACACACGATGAAGATTACAATCTTGAAAAATGGCCGAACTCAATAGTGGATGCAAAGGTTGAAGTTACTGAAATGCTTGGCTCTGAAACTTACTTATATCTGGTTATCAACGGTATTAACTTTACCGCCAGAGTTCATCCGAAATCCACTACAAAACCGGGCGATAAGATTAAAATTGCCTTTGATATGAGTTGTATGCATTTATTTGACAAGGAAACAGAAAAAACAATTGTAAACTAAAAAAGTGTATTGAAGTAACCGGTTCAGATAACATATAATACAAGCGGGGGAAACTATGTTTTCTCCGCTTTTTGGTTTGCAGGTAATTTGACCTCTTGTACCAATTTGAATGTTGAAGTCAGAATCTTCTAATCACACGCTTCATACTTCACTCCGTAAGGTTTAATTCAAGAAAATAATTCTCTTCGTGCAACTTTTGAGTTATTCAACCGGCACAACGAATTAATGAAACAGAAAATATTTCCCATATAATATATGAACGTTTTATTCGTTTTAATAATGGGTATTATTTATACAACAGTGACCTCGTTAAGCAAAGCTGATCATCAGGGGTTACAGATGAAAACTCTGCTCCACCTGAAGTTCATAATCGGAACCCCTTCCACCGATAGATGTGGCGGTCCTGAAATTTTGATAAAATTCAAGAGTTAAGGTTTTTATTTACGAAATATGGTTATTATCAGGTTTTTGAAGTATAATCAGTATATCAGGATGGGAAATAATTGACTGTCTGACTATACGGAGGGATTATATGCGGGTTGTAGGTTTTATAGGACCCAGCGGAACAGGGAAAAGTTACCGGGCATTATGGGTGGCAAAGGAAAGAGGAATTGACTATATCATTGATGATGGTCTTTTGATTTATCAGAGCCGTATTATTGCCGGTAAATCCGCTAAAAAGGAGCCAACAAGGATTGGATCCATAAAAACCGCTTTATTCAGGGATAAAATACATTGCAGTCAGGTAAGTGAAGCTGTTTTAAATAATAAACCCGAAGCGGTTCTGGTTTTGGGAACCTCGGAAGGCATGGTGGAGAAGATTGCGGAAACTCTTAAGTTAGGCGATGTAAATGAGAAAGTTTATATACATGATGTCGCTACTGAATTTGAAATTCAACAGGCCGTTCACACTCGTTCAGGTCAGGGAAAACATGTCATACCTGTACCAAGTCTTGAGCTTAAAAAGGATTTTTCCGGGTACTTTTTGGATCCGTTGCAGATTTTCAAGCGTAAAGCCAAAGGCAATTTTCAGCATATGGGTGAAAAATCCGTTGTGCGTCCTCCGTTTAGCTATAATGGGAAATATACCATATCCGATTATGCCATTTACCAGGTTGTAAACTACATTATAGTCAGAATGGATGAAATGGACAAGATCTCCCGGTTCCGCCTGAATAAAAGTGAAGACGGACTTGCTCTGGATATGGATGTTGTAATGGTATACGGATATAATCTTTTGGAGGCCATTAAAAGGGCGCAGGATACAATAAGGATTGAATTGGAACGTTTTGCCGCATTAAATATACGGGAAATGTATATTACGGCAAAAGGGCTTGTCATGAATAAGTCGCCTGTCTTGACAGCACAAACGCAATGACATATAATTTTTTGGTAGAGTTTGCTTAATGGTTTTGGAATAATTTTGAGGAGAAGCCTCCAGGGGAGACTAAAAGGTGTTAACGGCAGAAGAATTAAAAGTAAAGGATTATATAAATCTTGAAGATGAGCAAATTGTTTTGTTGGTAAGAAATGGCGAAAAAGAGGCCATGGATTTTCTTATTCATAAATATAAGAATCTGGTTAAGTTAAAGGCCAGGGCTTATTTTCTTATTGGCGCCGATAGGGAAGATGTGGTTCAGGAAGGAATGATTGGCTTATATAAGGCTATCCGTGATTACCAGCCGGATAAGGCAATGGCTTTCAAAACCTTTTCAGATTTATGTATTACCAGGCAAATGATTACGGCGGTAAAAAACGCAACGAGGCAGAAGCATATTCCTCTTAATTCGTATGTTTCATTGAACCGTAAAATTTTTGATGATGAATCGGATAAAACATATATAGAACTGGTTTCAGGTGAAGTTGTTTCCGACCCGGAACAACTGATTATAAAAAAAGAAGAGTTTAGCGGAATAGAGAATAAAATGGGGGAAATCCTATCTCCTTTTGAATGGGAGGTATTATCCCTTTATCTTAACGGAAAATCCTATTATGAAATATCAAAGCAGATAAAAAGGCCTGTAAAATCCATTGATAATGCTCTTCAGCGTGTGAAAAAGAAGGTTGAAAAGCATGTATTTAATCATAAGTTGGTATAAGTATTGTGGCCTTCCGCCACTTTTTCTTTTTATTACCCTTTGTTAGAGAACAGGCAAAAACAAGGAGGAAGGACTTTGGATATTAACGCTGTTTTGCAAAAGGAATTTCAAATAAGGCCAATATTTTTGGAAAACACCATTGAATTAATTGAGGCAGGCAACACAATTCCCTTTATTGCCAGATACCGTAAGGAAATGACCGGTTCAATGGATGATCAGGTACTTCGGGAACTGAACGACAGGTACAATTATCTCAAAAATCTTGAACAGCGAAGGCAGGATGTAATTCGGTTGATTGACGAACAGGGAAAACTAACCGATGAACTTTCCGCTTTCATAAACAAAGCCGTTACACTTCAGGAAATAGAGGACATATACAGGCCATACAAGCCGAAACGAAGAACCCGGGCTATGATAGCGAAGGAAAAGGGATTGGAGCCGTTAGCGTCTGAGATACTGGCCGGCAGGATGACGGATACTCAGCTTGAGGCAGAGGCATTAAAGTATATAGATCCTGAAAAGGAGCTTAATACTGCTGATGAGGTTTTAGAGGGAGCCAGGTATATAATAGCCGAGGAAGTATCGGACAATGCAGAGTTTCGCAAGGAAATCAGGGACATGTTTCACCGTTTCGGCCTGTTGGAATCTAAAGCTAAAAAGGAAGAAGACTCGGTATACAGGATGTATTATGATTTTAAGGAACCGGTAAAACAACTGGTAAGCCACCGTATTCTTGCAATAAACCGGGGTGAGAAGGAGGATTTTCTTAAGGTTGAGGTAACGGCGCCTGAGGATAGGGTTCTTTCCTTCTTATTCAGACAGTATGAATTGGAAGGAAAAGAAAATCAGAAAAAGCATATGGTGCTGTCTGTTGAAGATGCCTGGGAGCGGTTGATTTATCCGTCCATAGAACGGGAGACAAGAAACGAATTGACCGAGAAAGCCGAGGAACAGGCTATGGTCGTGTTCAGGGAAAACCTAAGAAGCCTTTTAATGCAGCCTCCTGTACAGAACAAGGTGGTTCTGGGGCTTGACCCGGCATACCGTACAGGCTGTAAAATTTCGGTCGTTGACTCAACAGGAAAGGCTCTGGATACCACGGTTATATATCCGACTCCTCCGCAAAACAAGACAGAAGAAGCTAAAAAAGTATTGAAAGCTCTTATAGAAAAGTACGGAGTGGATATTATTGCAATAGGAAATGGAACAGCCAGCCGTGAATCCGAGATATTTGTCGCAGATTTGTTGAAGGAAACAAAAAGGAATGTGCAATATATGGTGGTCAGTGAGGCAGGCGCGTCGGTTTATTCGGCGTCAAAGCTCGGAGCTGCTGAATTTCCTGATTTCGACGTATCTTTGCGCAGTGCCGTATCTATTGCACGACGCTTGCAGGATCCATTGGCCGAACTGGTAAAGATTGATCCAAAAGCCATTGGTGTTGGGCAGTATCAACATGATATGAATCAGAAGCGGCTGGGTGAATCACTTGGAGGGGTAGTGGAAGACGCAGTGAACAAAGTAGGAGTTGACCTGAACACGGCATCCCCGTCTCTTCTGTCATATGTTTCGGGACTCAGCGCGTCAGTATCCGAGAATATTGTAGCATACCGGGTGAAGCAGGGCAGCTTTAAAAACCGGCAGGAACTGAAGAAGGTTTCAAAACTTGGGCCAAAGGCCTTTGAGCAGTGTGCGGGGTTTTTAAGGATACATGACGGTAATAATGTCCTTGACAATACGGCGGTTCATCCGGAATCCTATGAAGCCTGTGAAACCCTTTTGAAAAAACTGGGCTATACACATGATGATATTAAAAATAAAAATCTGCCTCTTTTGGATTTGGCGGTGAAAAATACAGGAAAAAAATTCCTTACACAGGAATTAGGTATAGGCGAACCGACACTCAACGATATTCTGGAGGAATTGAAGAAACCGGGCCGTGATCCAAGGGAAGAGCTCCCCCCGCCTATGCTAAAGCGTGAGGTTCTGGAATTGAAGGATTTAAAGCCGGGTATGGTTTTAAACGGTACGGTTCGGAATGTAGCGGATTTCGGGGCATTTGTAGACATTGGCGTCCACCAGGATGGCCTTGTGCATATATCACAGATAGCCGATCGGTATGTAAAAAATCCTATGGAAGTCGTTTCGGTTGGGGATATTGTAACGGTCAGAGTACTGGAAGTAGATACGGTGAGAAAGAGGATATCCCTATCCATGCGTAAAACACAGGGGGACGGTTCTCCTGTGTCATAGTCGCCCTTGCAGTAAAATAGTGTTTGCGAAGAGAATCAAAGACAAGAAATAAAAATGGAATATGTCATGTAATG
>CAZSVI010000142.1:0-8982 GCA_964610205.1 uncultured Oscillospiraceae bacterium | reverse complement strand
TCCTCTATAACCAGGCTATATTGGACGGTATTGTCAAATCCTCAGAATGCGGACGTGAAATTGAAATCGCCCTTCCTGAGGTATAAATTCGTTATTAAGGAACACTGAAAATATGACTTCCTGTTCCATGAATATACCTTTACCGATACTATCTTTAATTCCATACTGGTAATAAACAGTATAGGTTTCACTTGGGTTGCCTGTCCGGAGTACGAATACAACGTTCTCTAAATACCTATGCATATCTTACCGTATATTTTTCTGCAATGCAGTGTTGTCGTCAATCGGAATACGTCAGTATTCCTCAACGACATACAGAAAGTTTTCAGGGAGAAGCTTCATTAAACAGGCTATTTCAAAGGCAGTTAACGTTATTTCAGCAATTCTGCAAATTGATTTAAGCTCTTTGGTATGATATAATTTACCTGGATAAGGAATTCATGCAGATTATGTCCATATTGAGGAGATGTGTTTATGTGGAAGAGAAGATATGTTTTTAGTCTGGTTTTGACAGGAATTGCCGCCTTGACTGTTTTTCTGACCGCATCAGGCAATACGATGAATCGAAGGGAAGTAAGCGCTCACGAGCAGGTTCGGGAGCTTGTTCTATCCCCCGGTGATGATATCCAGAAAGCCCTTGACACTCTGGAAGACGGAGGTAAAATCGTCTTCAATGCGGGAACCTACGATACGCTTGAAGCCATTGTTCTAAGCAACAGAAAAAACCTGGTGCTGGAGGGAAACGGAGAAGTCTGGATTAATACCAAAGGTATTGATCACCATGTCATCACGTTCAATGAATGCAAAAGCATAACCATGTCCAACATTAAAGCACAGCATGTTATTTTGGAGGAAGGGGACAATGATCCCATTGAAGATGCCAGAGACGGAGCGGTGGTAGGGATTATCGGAGGAAGCTCTATAAGCCTTGTCAATTGTGAGCTTGTGGGCTGCGGTATATACGGGGTGTATGCGTATTCCGCTTCACCCTTACTGCTGGAGGGCTGTTATCTTCATCAAAACGCGAAAAGCGCCGTATTGTTTGTTACGGGGGCAAACCCCATGCATACGGTGATAAGAGACTGTATTATGACACAAAATGCCGGTTCAATTGAAGTGCAGGGTGATGTTGCTGTCAAGCTGGAAGGGGATAACCTGATTGAACGTAATTCCCCGGGGGATTATGAAAATCCATAACCCCACCCGATATCCGAGTTCTATTGGAGGTTGTCTTTATGAATCCTGAAAATGATAATAATTCCTTAAATAAAGCAGGAATGAGCTTTTTGAAGAATAAAAAAGCAGTCATTCTATTGCTTGCTGTTCTTGTTCTGCTTATCGGGACGGCAGCTTTTTTTGTTTTCCGGCCCCGGGATGAAATTCCGGTATCAGAACAGGAAACGACAGTAACACCCAAACCGGAAGATGGCAATACAGAAAAAACAATCGGTTATGATCTGGCAAAGCCCTTTGAGCTGGTACCGGAGGATACGGACAGCAGCGGGGCGGGAGCCGACAGCGGATTCAATATTATTCTCGGCCAATATGATTATACGGTGGAACAACTGCTGGGAAGCATGACGATGACACCTGAAACCGAGTTCACCATCCAGAAAAAGACGGGTAAAAACTACCTGCTGAAGCCGTCGACGCGATTAAAACCCAACCAGGTTTATTCGGTGGCTTTTGCCGATGAGGAGAAAGGGATTTCCTATTCATGGGCGTTTCAGACCCGGAAGGAGTTTTTTGTCACCTCCACGCTGCCCAGAGAACAGGCGACTTATGTCCCTGTAAACACAGGAATTGAAGTGACTTTCTCATACAAAGAGACGGGGGATATTTCAAAATACTTTGAGATCATTCCCGAAGTGAAAGGCCGTTTTGAATACCATAAAAATACGGTGGTATTCGTTCCCCTTGAGAATCTCTCCTACGACACCATTTATACGGTGACGGTGAAAAGCGGATTCAGTACATCCGCCGGAGGGCAGTTCCTGAAGGAGGATACGGTTTTTTCCTTTCAGACCGTCCCCGTACCGGAGCCGAAGGATTACGGTTACAGTTGTGAATCCTTTGATTTCGCAAGAAACATTTATAATTTGTACCCCTATGAAGCCCCGATGCTCTCGGTACGAACCAACCTGGAAGCGGGAAAGGAACTGGAATTCAACGTATATCAGTATAATTCCGGAGAGGAATTTAAAAAGGACATTGCGGTTCAAGACAGCAGGCCTTTCTGGTGCGTCCATTACAACAGGCCGAAGAATACGGATGGCAAAGAACCGGTGCTGAGCATGAATACCGTCCTGCAAAGCGACAGGGACGACGATGCCGACCGGTATTACGGAACGCAGTACCTGGTGATGCCTGAGCCATTGCCGGAAGGTTATTATATTGTCTCGTTGAAGCTGGGGGAGATGGAAAGGCGGACATACCTTCAAATCAACGGTATGGCGGCTTATGTGGGAGCGGCCGATAATAAAACCATTGCGCTGGTGTATGATTCCGAGCAGGCAAAGCCTGTGGAAGGCGCTGAGATCAAGTTTGACGGATTTTCACTGATAACAAGGCCGGACGGACTTGCTGTTTGTGATGATGCCGTGTTTGATGAGGAGCGTTCCCATACCCGGAATTATGAAATAATCAGGCAGGGTCATCCCGTCTATTACGCCACTATCGGCGGCAGCTATTATTCTTACTATTATTCCGACTATGATTATTACGGATATGGATACAATGATTTTTCTCCGAAGGGGATACAGGATGAATATTGGGGTTATCTGTTTACCGACCGCAATCTGTATATGCCCAATGATACCGTCCGTATCTGGGGCATGCTGTCCGGTAAGGATGGAAACACGGCGCCTGAAAAGGTTACCGTGTCGCTGTCGTCTCAAAACACATATAATTATTTTGGCTCAAAGGGCTATAATATCGTCGATGAGCAGGAAGTAACCATCACAGGTCCCAATACGTTCCTGGCCGACATATCCTATGAGAACCTGAGTGACGGATACTACCGGATAGAAGTTGCCGGTGAGAATCGGATCCTTTTAAGCAAAAATATCCGCGTCAATAAATATACAAAACCTATCTATACAGTTAAAACAACGCTGGATAAACAGCATGTCGAATATGGTGAAAAACTCGAACTTAACCTTGAAACCAAGTTCTTTGAAGGCACGCCGGTTAACGGGATGAATTTCAATTACTATATCGACAACATTTCCCAAAACAACAAAGGACAGTTGACCACTGATATAAACGGCCGTGCGGTCTTAAATATAGACGCGTTCACGGAAACCACATCATGGCATCCAACACACGCATACATTCATTTATCCAATGCGGATCCGGAAGAAACCGGGGTGAACGCGTATGAGAATTTTACGATTTTCCCCAGGGACACCATGGTGGAAGTCAAAAGCGATACGGATAAAGAGGATCGTTGCACCGTTGAGATCGAAACCCATAAAATCAATGTGGATGGAATCCGGTACAAGGAATGGTACCGGCAAGAGGAATACAGAGGGGAAAAGACCGATGTCAATATGGAAGTCATTCTTTATGAAACCTATCATACCGCCACAAAGACAGGGACCTATTATAGTTTTATTTCAAAGAAAACCTATCCCCGGTATTCCTATGAACGCCATGTCAACGAAATCAACCGCTTCAATGTCCAAACCGTGGATGGCACAGGAACCTTCGACTTTCTAAAGGAAGAGAAGAAAGGCTATCATATTCAGATATCCTGTGCCGACGGTTTTGGAAGGCCCATCATACAGACCAATCACCTGTATGACGCCTGGTATAATGATGATCAGAATGGGAATATGGCTGATTCTTATTTTCTGGAAACCGGCAAAGAGTCTGATGAGGGCTATGATGTGGGTGAAAAAGTGAATGTCACACTGAAAAACCATGATAAAATCTGCGAGCCCGAAGAAAACAAAAAGGTCTTATACATGCAGTTCCGAAAGGGGATGCTGGATTACTATCTGACCGGGGAAACCACCTGTGCCTTTACGTTCAGCAAAGCGTTCATCCCCAATATGGGTGTGATGGCGGTTTACTTTGACGGGAAAGACATGAAGCAAACATCCATGCGCTCTGTTTACTACAACACTCAGGCCAGCAATCTGAATATTGAGGTTACCCCCTCATCGGCCGAATACCGCCCCGGTGATACGGCCCGATTTGATATTGCCGTCACCGATTCTACAGGCAAGGGCCGTAAGGCCGAAGTGCTGCTGTCGGTTGTGGATGAAGCGTTCTTCGCCATCAGTCCCCAATCGGTCAATCTTCTTCAGAGTATTTACAGCCAGAGTGTTTCGTTGGGTTATCGCGGTGGCAGTATTCCCTATACGAATGTGCTTGAGGATATAAACTATTACGGAGGCGCTGAGTGCGGTGAAGGCGGGGATGATGTATCCGCCGATGTCCGATCCGATTTTAAGGACACGGTGTTGTTTGAAACGATAATGACGGATAGTGATGGCCATGGAACCTTTCAGGTTAAGCTCCCGGACAATCTGACACAATGGAGGGTAACGTATCAGGGGCTGACGGAGGATTTGTGCGCGGGTAGCGGCAAGATTAATGTGAACACCCGACTGCCCTATTTTGTTAACACAGTGTTCCATGATGTGTTTATTGCCGGTGATAAACCGGTGATCCAGATGCGGTCTTTTGGAACCGCCGTCAAAGAGGGTGAACCGGTCAATTATCAGGTTACGGTGACTAAAAACGGCGAACTGTGGAAGGAATATCCGGCCTCTGCCCCCGCCGGGGAAAGGGCTAATGTTCAGCTTGAAGCACTGGAAGAAGGATCTTACACGTACACCGTAAGCGGTGTTTACGGGGAATACAGTGATGCCGTCATGCTTCCCTTTGAAGTACTTCCCGGATTTATTGAGCAATCCCTGACCGAGTATGCCGACCTGACGGAGCAAATCCAATTTCCGGAGGTCAAATGGCCGGCAAAGGTGTTTTTCTTCAATGAAAACGTCAAAACCTTCTGGAAGGATCTGATTGATCTGTCCTGTTCATGGTATGACCGAATTGACAGTATTGTTATCAGAAAGCAGGCACGGGCTTTATTGGAGGAATATTTCCAGGAAAAATGGGGATATACTGCCGGTGAATACAATACAGCAAATTACCAGCTTTCAAACGGCGGGATTGCGCTTTTGCCATATGACAGTGCAAACCCCGTTCTTACGGCAAAAATTTGTTCGTTGAACGATCCCGACTTCAATTATGACAGCATGAAGGATTACTTTTACCGCACGATTGACTCGGAAAACGCAACCTCCACCGATATCGCCGCATCATACTGGGGTCTTGCGATATTGCGTGAACCCGTTATGCCGGAGCTTGACGCGCTTTTAAACAGTCCGGATTTGCTGCTTGTCGACAAGCTTTATATCGGCCTGGCCTATGCCTATATCGGGGATATCAACCAGGCAAGCCTGATTTTCACCGACATTGCCGGAGATTATCTGGAAGAAGACGATTACCGCGCCTATATTGACAGTGAGGAGGAAGGATATGACAGTGATGACATTCAGGAAGCCACTTCGCTGTGCGCGCTGCTGGCCCACAAGGTGAACACGCCTCAGAAGAATAAGCTCTTTGAATATGTCAGCAGCATGTATAGCCGGGATATATTGACCGGCGCAATCCGCCTGGCGTCAATAAAAAGCAATATCAAAACGTTGAATATGCGTTCCGCCTTTACCTATGAGCTGGATGGAAAGACCGAGACGGTAACCTTGGAAGGCAGAGATACTTACAGTATGGTGCTGACAGCCGACAAGTTATTAAAGATAAGGTTTTCCAACATCAGTGGAAGTATTACGGTCGCAACGGTCTATACCGCCCCGATAGGGGAGATGAGCGAAACCGATCCCCGTATATCCGTCAGCCGTTTATACACCGGTCGAAACGGGTATTCGCAAACAACTCTGGATCCTTCCGAATACATCAAGGTTGAACTGAAGGTACATTTTGAACCGACGGCGCCTACCGGTATTTACATGGTGGAAGACTATCTTCCCGCATGCCTCAGGTATGCATCGGGATTAAGGTGGGGGTATAGCGATACAAGGGAATGGTATCCTCATGAAATATCCGGACAGAAAGTATCGTTTTCCATATATCATAATAATCTGGATCGACGGGAACGAATCATTACCTACTTTGTCCGGGCTGTGAATACAGGTGAATACACGGCCGACAACGCTGCGGTTTTCAATCTTGAAAGCAATGTGATTCATTACAGCCCGCGTGACATTATCACGGTTCGATGATGAAAAAAATTGTTCTGACATCCGTTTTTTTGGTATTGCTGGCGGCTGTTTTACTGATAACACTATCCTGCCGGGAGAAGCCGGTGACGAAGAAGGAAGCGGCAGGGACAGAGCATTATACGCCTTTCCTGAGAAAAGGAAATCCTATTGGGTGCCTGCACTTTGATGAGCCGTCTTTTCAAAACGCGGTGTCTTCCGCAGTATTATACAGGGAAGATACCGAGGGACTAAAGGGTGGTATTGTTCCGCATCATCTGTTGGCGTCAAATATGATTGCGTCCTTCTGGAAAACCACTTCCCTTCAAAGTTATGATTTGATTGTCATTATCGGGCCGGATCATGAAAAAAGAGGTAAAACAGACATCTCCACTGCATCAGCCGGGTTTTCTACCCTCTATGGAGACGTGGATGCCGACAAAGGCTTGGTGGATGCGTTGATCCAGGATAATGTGGTTGGAGAGGATACCTTTGTTATGGAAAAGGATCACGCCGTCTCCTCCCACATGCCCTTTATCCGTTATTATATGCCGGGAACGCCGGTGCTTCCCCTTCTGGTGAAGGGGAACTGTGATACCGGTAAAATCAGTCTGCTTTCATCCAAAATAACGGAATATACCAAAGACAGGAAGGTTCTTTTTGTCGCTTCAATGGATTTTTCCCATTACCTGCCTCTTGAGGAGGCAAACCGGATGGATACCATTACAGAGAATACGCTGGTTGATTTTGATTTCGAACGGATTCCGTCATTGACCAATGATCATCTGGACTCCCGGCCTTCCGCGCTTTTTCTGCTGCATACCATGTCGAACCTGGGAGCAAGGTCGCCGGAAAAGTGGGAGCACAGCAATTCCGATATCATCAGCAATACCATAACCGGTTATACAACCAGCTATTTTACTTTTGGATTCTTTCAAAATGCCGAGCGGGTAAATGAACCCCCAGGTGAAAAATTACGCATCATGGCCGTCGGAGATATAATGCTGGGCAGGGGAGTCGCGTCAGGCCTCACGGCCATACAAACCGGATACCGGTATCCTTTTTTAGAAACAGTCGACCTGCTGAATCGCGGGGATATTGTATTCGGGAACCTGGAGCATCCCATCACAAACCGGGAGAAGAGTCTTGATGCGAACGGGAAGATTATACTCAGGGCCGGGCCTGAAATTATGACCGGGCTGGAGTTGGCCGGATTCAATCTTTTAAGCCTTGCAAACAACCATATCATGGACTATTACGGGGATGGCCTTACCGATACCCTTAGTCTGCTGGAAAAATATAATATTGGTTTTGCGGGAGCGGGCAAAAACCTTGAGGAGGCGAGAAAACCGGCCATAGTCAAAAAAAACGGATTAAAGGCAGGTTTGCTGGCCTATACGGACATGGCCGGAACCGAGTATGGAGGGAATCCGCCTATCCGGTTTGCGGCCGACTCCGGGACACCCGGGGTTGCACCGATAAACCCCCGCATTATGGAAGAGGACATTAAAAAGGCACGGGAGCAGGTGGACTTGCTTCTCGTTTCGCTTCATTGGGGAATTGAGGACAGCTATGCCATCACGGATGAACAGATGCAATTTGCTCACTGGCTTATTGATCGGGGAGCGGATATGGTTCTTGGGCATCATCCGCATCGGTTTCAAGGCATAGAGCTGTATCAGGGGAAGCCCATTGTCTACAGCCTGGGGAATTTTATTTTTGACCAGGCGCACCCTGAAAGCCGGGAGTCTTTTATTCTGGAAATCACATATACCGGTACGGTGCTTGAATCCATGAAGGCAATTCCGGTACGAATTGAAAACAAGACACAGGTGGTTCCTCAAAAGAAAACCGACGCTCAGGAAATGATGGAACGGCTTATCGGCCTGTCGGCCGATCTTGGGACAAGCTGCGGGATAGCGGAGGGATGTGTGGTTTTTCAGGTTTCCGTAGAAGAGTCCTTATCCGCAGAATCAACGGATCCCTGATTTACAACCTCATGGACAATAAAATATGATATAATTTATTGTGTGGGAACAAATTTTCTTTCAGTACTATATTATGTGTCAGATTATGCACTTTTACCAGCATATTCTAATGATAATTGCTGTACCAGTTAATCAATGAAGTTGTTATAGTAAGCATATTTCTCCTAACATCTAATTTTTCATACTCCGGAGGGGGATTTGCATGGGATTGAGCGTATTTACACCATTGGTGAGCCGTCATATACCGTAAAACACATGGTGAAGGAACCGGGAGATTTGAAAAAGCTGCTGTCAATCAGCTACGAGCCTTTTCCGTTTGAAGCAGGTGATTACGTCCAAAAACTGGCGCGCCTTGGTGAACGGGAGTGGTGATGTTTATGGTTGATCATGCCGGATACGCTTTGCATCGTTTGATCGGTTCGGAAAATCCGGCATATTTCAGTATCGATTGCCGTGATGAACTGGAGGAAATCCTCGTTATCTTTTCCATGCGTATTCGGGAGTTTGTCCAAAGTGCAATTGCGTCAGGGGTGGCCTGTCCTTTCGTTGACAAAAACTCAAAATGATGTAATCATATGTAATTATCTAGAACATATTGACAGCCGGTAAGTTATATGATACCATGCAAAGGAAATAATAAATAAACATTATAAGATGACCAGAATTCTAGGAGTCCGCTCGAAAAGTCACACACGCATCTTTCC
>CAZSVI010000141.1:0-9006 GCA_964610205.1 uncultured Oscillospiraceae bacterium | reverse complement strand
AACTTATCGCAACCAGTTTGCTCTTGAGGGGTTGCAGTTAGTTTGTCAATTGACGAGAATAATACAGGATGTGAAA
This sequence comes from uncultured Oscillospiraceae bacterium, assembly GCA_964610205.1. Taxonomy (GTDB): domain Bacteria; phylum Bacillota; class Clostridia; order DSM-8532; family DSM-8532; genus CAZSVI01. The sequence continues at coordinate 8,930 of CAZSVI010000141.1, read as the reverse complement.
TACTTCTGAAACAAGTTGACACAGGGAACCGGCTATGTTAAAATGTAACGGCGACCGCTCATAGAAGGGTTTTAAATGCAGTTTTACCGCTTCCTTTTATGGCGAGATAGGATGGAGGAGGTGCAAGCGATGTACGCAGTAATTGAAACCGGTGGAAAGCAATATAAGGTTCAGGAAGGCGAGGTGCTTTTTATTGAAAAAGTCTCAGCGAATGATGATGGCACGGTCGTTTTCGACAAGGTATTGGCTATATCCAATGAAGGTGAGTTAACTGTCGGGGCTCCGGTAGTAGAGGGAGTTTCTGTGAATGGTAAGTTACTCGGCCACGGGAAAGACAAAAAAATTATTGTATTTAAGTACAAACCCAAAAAGGGCTACAGAAGAAAACAAGGTCACAGACAACCGTATACAAAAGTGCAGATTGAAAAAATTAACGCATAAGTATGATACAGGCTGTTATTATTCAAAACGCCCGGGGAATGATTCGGGGCTTCAAAGTGAAGGGCCATGCGGAATATGATGAGCCCGGAGACGATATAGTCTGCTCGGCTGTGTCCGCCATTATTTTTACTGCATTGGGCGGAATGGACGAGTTGGCCGGTTATAAAATGTTTGAAGAAAAGAATGGTTCCATTACTTGTTTTATTCCTGATAACCTTACGGCAGAACAATTTGCGACAGCAGATATTATTTTAAAAACAATGGTCATCGGATTAAGACAAATAGAAACGGATTATAATAAATATATCCGGATTCGATACGAGGAGGTGTAAACCGATGGTAAAAGTGAATTTACAGTTATTTGCACATAAAAAAGGTATGGGAAGCACAAAAAACGGACGTGACAGCGAATCCAAAAGATTGGGTGCAAAGAGGGCTGACGGCCAGTTTGTAAAAGCCGGAAATATTCTTGTCAGACAAAGAGGGACGAAAATCCATCCCGGTACAAACGTCGGAATCGGCGGAGACGATACATTATTTGCTACGGCGGACGGTACGGTAAGATTTGAGAGAATGGGAAGAGACAAAAAGAAGGTCAGTATTATTAACGGTTAGAAGGAATGTTTTCAAGGGGGACGAGGAATATCGTTCCCCTTTTGTCTTTTTTGCATTTTTTAGTGTTTGTGTAAGCTGTGATAGCTTAACTGCATTTAGATTGATGCAGCGTATCTTTTCTATAGGGACTTATTTTTATTCTGTAGCAGGTAAAATGTAAACAGAAGCTTGTATCATCAAAGGACGTTTTTACATAAGTAAGGCGGCATATATAGCTATTGAATACTGGAGGAAATGGAATGTTTATAGATTTGGCGGAAATTTATATGAAGGCGGGAGACGGAGGGAACGGTATCGTATCCTTTCATCGGGAGAAGTATGTTGCGGCTGGAGGTCCGGACGGCGGAGACGGAGGTGACGGCGGGAATATTTTTTTCCTGGCTGATAAAAATCTTCGTACTTTGGCGGATTTCCGCTACCGTAAGCACTATAAGGCTGAACGCGGGGCAGACGGTGGAAATAAGAAATGCACCGGTAAAAAAGGTGAGGATCTTATAGTTAAGGTACCTTGCGGAACTCTGGTTAAAGATAAAGAGACCGGTTTGATACTGGCTGATATTAAAGAGGATAATCAAATGGAAACTATCGCAAGGGGAGGCAAAGGAGGCAAGGGTAATGTGCATTTCGCTACGTCCACCCGGCAGATTCCGAATTTTGCCAGAAACGGAACCCCCGGCGATGAAAGAATGATTATACTCGAACTAAAGCTACTGGCCGATGTAGGATTAATTGGGTTTCCCAATGTTGGAAAATCCACTTTGCTGTCAATGGTCTCTTCGGCCAAACCAAAAATCGCCAACTATCACTTCACGACACTATCACCGAATCTTGGCGTTGTTTCCCTAGGAGATGGTGAAAGTTTTGTCATTGCGGATATTCCCGGCCTTATTGAGGGAGCTCATGAAGGTGTTGGATTGGGGCATGATTTCTTAAGACATGTGGAACGTACACGCATTCTTATCCATGTTGTGGATATAGCCGGATTGGATAGCCGGAATCCGGAGGAGGATTTTCATATTATTAACAGAGAACTGGAAGAATATAATCCGGATCTTGCCGGACGCCCGCAGATTATCGCCGCAAACAAAGTGGATGTTTTATCCGATAAAGCTGTATTAACGGATTTTACGGCTTCCATGAATATTCTCGGGTATAAGGTATTCCCTATCAGTGCCGCTACGGGAACAGGGATTAATGAACTGATGTATTACGTTTATGATAAGGTAAAATCTCTGCCTGAACCGGCTGCTATAAAGCCTGTGCCCATTGAGGTTTTATATAAAGCGGAAGGGGAAGACCCGTTTACAATTGAAGCAAAAGACGGTACTTTTGTAGTAGATGGGCCGTGGATTCGAAAGATACTCAGGGGTGTTAATTTTAATGACAGAGAATCATTGCAGTACTTCCAGAGAACCATAAAGCAAAAGGGTGTAATTAATGCTCTGGAGGAAAAGGGAATACAGGAGGGGGATACGGTCAGGATAGGTGATGGTATGGAGTTCGATTATGTGCCATGATAATGAGTACCTATGGTCCAGTTCCTTAATCCCTGACTTTTAAAAAGGAGTTGGTTTTATGCTTACAGGTAAGCAACGGAGCTATTTGAAACGAATTGCCAATACACTGCCCGCTATTTTTCAAGTTGGAAAAGGCGGAGTTTCGGAAAATGTGATAAAACAATTTGATGAAGCACTGGAAGCCAGGGAGCTTGTGAAGGGAAGCATTCTGAGGAATTCGGAGCTTAGGGCAAAAGAAGTATGCGAAGAGATATCAACACAGCTTAAGGCCGAAATTGTTCAGATTATAGGAAACAGGTTTGTCTTATATCGTGAATCCCGTGAAAACAAGGTTATTGATCTTCCGTAATATTAAATTGGCGGAATAATAAGTTCCTGAAAAAAAGTGTTATTTTCTATTGTTGTTATTAAAAGAACAGAGGGATAGCGGGATAGAGTTTCCTTCACATTGTATAACCCCAATCCTCTGTTCTTTCCTTTCGTTGAAAATCCGCGCTTGTAAATTTGGTTCAAATCAGGTTCGATTCGGTATGTGTTCGCTATAATAGTGGAGACACCACGCTCATTTTCCTCTATTCCCAGGTGGAGTTCCCTCCGGCTGGATTCAATTGAAGCCTCAATGGCATTATCAATGAGTATTCCCACTATTTTACACAGGTCAATCGTTTCCATACCCGTTATATGGATCACCTCAAAAATATTCACAAATACGTTTATATTTGTATTAACAGCCTGGTTCAGTTTATAGGCAAGAATTCCCTTCAACCCTGGATGTTTAATCATATTCAGTGAAGACAGGATACAGTTGGGATGTTTTTCATCATATTCCGCCAAAATATCATTGTTATAATAGTCTTTCAGCTTATCAAACTGGTTGTTGTCCAAAAATCCTTTTATTGAAAACAATACATTCATAAAATCATGCTTCTGGTTTCTGATGTCTTCATATAAGTTTTCAATCACTCCCGTATATTCAATAAGATGCTCATATTCCCTGGTTTGCTGTTCCAGTATAAGTTTCTGATTGTTGGAGGTAAAATAAAGAAAAATGAGAAATAAACATATAACAAAATATATGGCAAATGCCGTCAAATTATATATTTTAACGGCAGAAGGATTTATAGAAATGATCCGGGCATTAAAAAATAAGTTAAATGCACAAATGATTATAATGAAAACAACGCAAATAATAAAGAAAGATTTCGTACTTAGCTTTGATTTGACGCTTTTTCTCCTTAAGTATTGCCTTATTACGATGATTAAAACAGTAACCAGAAGAATAGCTGAACTCGCTATAATCTTATAAATAGAATTATGTAAAATAGAAAAATTAAGTTTTAGTATATTGACAAAAACCAAAAGAACGGCAAAATCTCCTACTATTAGGATAAAATTACCGATAAGAGTAAGCGCAAGGGATTCAAAGAAGCCCAGCTTGAATATTAATATTGCGCAGACAGCTACAATTAAAGCTATGGCAGGGAAACGTACGCTTGTTATGCTGATAATATTATTTGCAAAAATAGTAAACATAAATATAACAACAAATAAAAAAATATTTGCTGTTATTGATCTGCGTATATTATTGAAGTTGAGGTATCTTATAATTAATACATGCACCAGAGTACCGCAGCAAACCATAATCAATTGATCAAGTTCGAACACGATTTACTAGCTCCTTCCACTTTGGCTTTGAAACATCGCAAATCTTACCATCATTCATCATTACTGTGTATAGCTGTTTTCCTCCACCAAGTTTTTTTATTTGCCTGATATTTATAATAAAGGATCTATGACAGTGAAAAAACCTGCTGTCAAGGTTCTTCATAATTTCCTTCATGGTATCGTAAAATTCAATAATGGAACCATTTTTTAAAATGCAATATAACATTCTTGAACCGGGCCGGGTCTCAAAATACATAACGTCATTCAGATTAACAGCATAAAAATCATTATAGCTTTTCAATGTTATCTGCCTGGCGATATCAATATTCCCGACCTGATGCATTTCATTTATAATGGTATCAATACACTCGTATATTCTTATGTGGATATTTTCATCCTGCTTATATATATAATCCAGGGCCTTAAGTTTATACTGAAAAACCTTTAAGCTTAACTCAGGGTGTGATGTTATAAAAATAAAATAAGCCATAATATCAATTTTCCGGATTTGTCGCGCCAGGGTGAGGCCTGAGGTGTTATCCTGATTAAGTATAATGTCAAAAAAATATATGTTAACGTGCCCAAGATTGGTTTCGGCGAGTTTAATAACCTCTTCGAAATGCTCCTTTACCAGATGGATATTATAATCGAGATTTATTTTATTCACATAGTCAATTATAATATCTTTAATTGTTAAACCTGTATTGTAATTATCTTCGCAGATTACGAAGTTATACATTTTAGTCCTCCTGAAAAATTTTATCAAATTAGTATATTATTTATATCGGATTCTTTTCATATTAGTTCATAATAAATATAATCCGGAAAAGGAAAAGATAATGAAAAGGAAAAGGAAAAGTATAACCATAATTTATCGCTTTGTTATTGCATCATTAGTGTTTTTATAATATACTATAATAATGAATTTATCACCAGATACTAACTTCTGCTCATTATTTTTATAAAGAAGGGGTGCTGATATGAATTATTTCTTTTCGGAGGAACAACAAATGATAAAGGAGCTGGCTGCAAGGATAGCTGATGAAAAAATTGCTCCCGTAGCCATTGAATATGACCATGAGGGAAAGTTCCCGCATGATATCGTTAAATACCTGGCCGACTCCGATTTGTTCGGTGTTTATATCGAAGAAAAATACGGGGGACTTGGCGGCGGAGTATTTGAAATGGCACTCGTTGTCGAGGAACTGAGCAGGGCTTGCGGAGGCATAGCTCTCGCTTTTGCAGGGACGGGGCTTGGTGCCTTTCCGATAATACTGTTCGGTTCGGAAGAGCATAAACAAAAGTACCTCCCGGATATTGCCGCAGGCAAGAAACTGGCGGCCTTCGGCTTAACTGAAGCGAACGCGGGAAGCGATGCGGCCGGAATTCAGACGACTGCTGTTTCGGACGGCGATTATTATATACTAAACGGAACCAAGCAATGGATTACAAATGGAGGAGAGGCTGATGTCTACACGGTAATTGCATGCACCAACCGTTCCAAAGGGGCAAGAGGTTTTTCGGCCTTTATTGCAGAAAAGGGAACCCCGGGTTTCACATTCGGCAAGAAGGAGGATAAGATGGGCATTCGCGCGTCATGTACATGTGAATTGGTTTTCGAGGATTGCAAAATTCCAAAGGAGAACCTTCTTGCTCGGGAAGGCATGGGCTTTATTGTCGCCATGAAAACACTTGACAGAACCCGTCCAGGTGTAGCGGCCCAGGCTCTCGGTATCGCCCAGGGGGCATTCAATGCCGCCGTTAGGTATTCCAGGGAAAGGGTTCAGTTCGGACAAACAATTTCTTCATTCCAGGCTGTTCAGCATATGCTTGCAGACATGGCAATCCAGATTGAGGCGGCAAGATGTCTGGTATACCAAACATGTAAACATGTTGACAGCGGTGCCAAAAATATTTCCAAAGAATCTGCGATGGCAAAGGTAATGGCATCGGATACCGCCATGAAAGTGACAATTGACGCTGTTCAGATTATGGGCGGGTATGGTTATATGAGGGAATATCCCGTAGAGAAGATGATGAGGGATGCAAAGATTACCCAGATATATGAAGGAACAAACCAGATTCAAAGAAATGTGATAGCTCTTGAATTAATAAAAGAGTCTTCCGCATTAAAATAAATTAATAATTAGTATCGGACAGCAAGACCGGAACTTGGATATCAAATGTTCCGGAAATAACAGAAATAACCGGGGAGTGAAGTAAATTGAATATAATCGTCTGTGTCAAGCAGGTTCCGGGAACCAATGAGGTAAAAATCAACCCGGAAACAAACACCATCATCCGTGATGGTGTTGAAGCAATAATCAATCCATTTGATGAATATGCCATTGAGGAAGGTGTCAGAATAAAGGAAAAAACAGACGGCAGTGTCACAGCTATAAGCATGGGAATACCAAAGGTTGCCGATCTTTTGAGGGAGACCGTTTCTGTCGGAGTGGATAATGCCGTTTTATTAAGCGACAGGGCTTTTGCGGGAGCAGACAGCCTTGCTACTGCGTACGCCCTTTCAATGGGTATTAAGAAGCTTGGAGAATACGATTTAATCATATGCGGAAAGCAAGCAACCGATGGGGATACGGCCCAGGTTGGCCCCAGCCTTGCCGAAAAACTCGGCCTGCCTCATACGACATATGTCAGGAAGATTGAGGAAATCAGAGAAGGATATATTCGTTGTCAGCGTATGACAGACGACGGGTTTGAAATTATTGAAATGCCCCTGCCCGCGGTAATAACAGTTGTAAAGGAAATTAATGAACCCCGTCTTCCGTCCATAAAAGGGAAGCTGAAAGCAAAAAAAACCGAAGTTAAAATATTAACTGCCGAGGATATCGACGCCGATAAGGAGCTTTGCGGTCTGAAAGGCTCTCCTACCCAGGTTGTAAGAACCTTTGTACCGGTTCATGATGTGAAGAGTGAAATGTTGGAGGGCGATGCCCGGGAACAGGCAGAAATGCTTGCCGACAGGTTGGTGTCCATGAAGTTTATGACATGCAGATAGTTTATGCTCTGTTATATGTCATATTTCTGTTTGATTAATGTAATATTTTGTGAATTAAGCTGTAATTGGAGGTTTAAATATGTCTGACATAAGGGTGTTGACAGATAAGTGTGTTGGATGCAAGCTTTGCATAGGTGCATGTCCCTTTAATGCAATTGAGGTAAAAGACAGGAAAGCGGTTATTCTTGAAAACTGCACCCTTTGCGGTTCATGTGTTTCCTCATGCAAATTTAATGCCATAGAACTTGAAAAGGATGAAAGCGAATCGGTTGATTTGTCCAATTATAAAGGAGTATGGGTTTTTGGAGAACAAAAATGCGGTAATATTTCCGGTGTTGTACTTGAACTGCTCGGTGAAGGACGGAAATTGGCGGACGTTCTCTTGGTACATTTATCTGCTGTCTTGATTGGTTCGGATATGGGAAATCAGGCAAAAACACTCATAGCATATGGGGCCGATAACGTATATCTGGTAGAGGACAAGTCATTAAAGTACTTTAACGATGAATCATATACCGATATTTTTGTTGAGTTGGTGAATAAATTCAAGCCGGAAATAATACTTATGGGTGCGACAACATATGGCCGTTCGCTTGCGCCAAGAATATCCTCAAGGTTGAATACAGGCTTGACAGCCGATTGTACCGGCCTGGAAATTGATCCGGAAAAGAGGATTCTTTTGCAGACAAGACCTGCTTTTGGCGGCAATCTGATGGCTACTATTATTTGTCCTGACCACAGGCCGCAAATGTCTACTGTCAGGCCAAAGGTTATGAAACCAATGGAACCGGATGAGTCTCGAACAGGAAAGGTTATAAAACCTCGGGTGGATATTCCTGATAACTTAAAAGTAAAAGTTGTTGACGTTGTTCAAACATTATGCGAAGCCGTAAACCTGACGGAAGCCGACATTATTGTATCCGGCGGCAGAGGGTTGGGAGATCCGAAAAATTTCGCATTGGTTGAGGAGCTTGCTAGGGTGCTTGGCGGCGCGGTTGGGGCTTCACGTGCAACGGTTGACGCAGGCTGGATTGAGTACAGCCATCAGGTAGGGCAGACCGGGAAGACTGTCGGCCCGAAGATATACTTTGCCTGTGGTATTTCAGGCGCTGTTCAGCATTTGGCCGGGATGTCGTCTTCTGATGTTGTTATTGCCATTAATAAAAATCCGGACGCACCTATTTTTAAAGTTGCCACCTTTGGAATCGTGGGAAATGTTCTGGAAATACTCCCGGAACTTATAAAAGAATTTAAAGCAAGATTGGGATAACCCTGAATCTATACTTATTCAAATCATCGAAATAACATAACAGCTTGAGTTATTTTGCGTATACATCAGAAGCACCAGATGCTGTTGCTTTTAACCAGACGGAGGAATTTGCATATTGAAATACGGAATTCAGCGCCCATCACCAATTGCGGATGGGCGTATTTGTTTTTGTGGGAACAGTAAATGAAACATCCGAACCAGATCCTGCGGATTGGATGAGTTAAACCATAGAATAGAAAAAAAGGAAATATTATTTCGGAATACACCAATACTGGACTTATTGCAATAAAGATATTATAATTTAACAGGTAATCATTTTGTTAATCCAATGGGATTAGGAGGATCAGGCACGAAGAAAATTTTTCCGTGCAATACTTATGATGAAGCATAAGAAAACAATAAA
>CAZSVI010000140.1:0-9018 GCA_964610205.1 uncultured Oscillospiraceae bacterium | reverse complement strand
TGATAATTTTCTTTCTTAAACGGTTCAACATCCTTAATATAAATAATTTGATTATTTTCCATGTAGAATCTATGTCCGCATGCCACCAATCCATCATCGTAACTGGCGCTCAGGCTCATAAAGTCGTTGCATGGCTGACCTATACCAATGCAATAACCACATTCCAGGTGATTATCATAATATGTTTTAAGATTTTCGGCAAACCCAAAGACATCATTTGTGCAGTATTTTAGACTGCAGGATTTGGCATAGCTTAAAAGAAATATAAAAGAATTCGTTTCAAAAAATGAAATAAACTTACAGCTTCCTCGGCGGTTCAGAATATCCTCAGAAATATGAAATACCTTTAGCAGTTTCTGGCAGCTTAACTCTTTCTGATCATCCGCGTTATACAGCTCAACTACGACAGCGTGGCAAAAGCCGTCGCTTAATTCCGCTTTATAATGGTTGATCTTATTCAATATTTGCCGGGAATTCAGATTTGAGTGCTCTAAAAGGTGGAAAAACCAATTCTTCAGAAAAGGCAAGCCCTCACAAAGCTGGCTCTCCAGATTTATTCGTGTATTCCTTGAGGTACGCTCATCGATAATTTGATTGCGAACTTTTTCAACAGCGTTGATAATAACATTTACGTCCACTGGTTTTAGAAGGAATTCACATACCCCAAGAGATATTGCCCGGCTTGTATACTCAAACTCACCATATCCGGAAAGGAGTATGTACTTTGAATAAGGCGAAGCTATAATGGAGTCTCTGATAAGATCAAGTCCACTGATATCCGGCATTTTAATATCAGTTATTATTATATCCGGGAGTTTTCTTTTAATATCCTCAAGAGCTTCCGTTGCGTTAAGTGCAAATCCGCACACGGTAATACCAATCTTCTCCCAGTCAATTTGCGTTCTTAAGCCATTAAGAATAATAGCTTCATCATCAACGAGATAAATACTTACTGCTTCTGAAGATTCTGCCTGTACGAACATACTTATCTTTCCTCCTTGTTAATACAGATGATTACAAAATAATAACTAATGCTGTAACTCAGTTGAATAAAATTTTAATTTTTACAATTACACCTGACGGATCATTATGGTAAAAACTCATTGAAAAAGCATCTTTATAATGTAAGCGCAACCGCCGGTATACATTAATAATTCCAAAGCATTCGGTAATCTGCTTTCTATCATCATCCTCAAGTTTATTATTAAGGTGTCCCACATCGCAGCCTGCCCCGTTATCCTTTACCACAAAACAGACACTGTCAATATCTGAATAAACAGAGACCTCTATAAAACCAAACTCACCGGCATAATTTTCAAAACCGTGTATAATTGAGTTTTCAATAAGCGGCTGTAAAATAAGCTTTAATATCTTTTTTTCTCTGACAGAGTCGTCTATATATATAGAGAAATCAAATATATCCTTAAAACGTATTTTTTGAATTTCCATATAAGCAATAACCTGCGATAACTCCTCCTCTATTTTGATAAATGTATTTCCGGAGCTTAGGCTGAAGCGCAACAGGTTCCCCAACGAGGTAGTCAGATTAACGGCATTGTTCTTTTCGTCTTCAATTACCAGCCATTTAACTGAATCCAGAGTATTGTAGATAAAGTGTGGATTTATTTGATCCTGAAGGGATTTTAACTCCGCGTTTTTTTCCCGTTCGGCAGCGTCGCTTACATCCTTAAGCAAATCATTAATTCTTTCCAGCATCTTGTTAAAACTAAGATAAAGTATGCCTATCTCATCATTAGAGCGTGGAATGACACGCTGACTGAAATCAGACTTAAAATTCAGCATCCTGTTACCAAGTTTCCTAATGGGAAGGTATATTCTGAAGTATAAAAAGGCAACAAAAGCGATAATAGTAAACAAATTAAGAAAAAGGATGGTGTTAATCGAGCGGTATATTCCCTGAGTGAACTGCAGGACCTCTGATGAGGGTACAATAGCAACCAACTTCCAGTCCGACCGGCTTAAATAGGCATATGACAGCAGATATTCTGTGTTGCCTATTTGAACATATGCGGATTTGTTTGGTTCATTATCAAAAAAAGCCTGAAACTGAGGCTCACTTTTCAGCTTTTCCGGGAGTATACTGCCATATGTATCAACAAACCGGTCATTGTGCAACAGAAAAACACGACCGGTTTCACCAAAATCAGCATCCTCAATATTTTTTAAAAAAGTGGAAAAAATAATGTCCGATCGTAAGATACCAAGATAATTATTGGGGTTTGACGTCTGAACAATTGCTCTGCTGACTGTAATAATAGGATTGGGACTGCCCACGTCCGATGTTACCGTCCAATAATACTGTCCACGCAGATCCAATGCTTTTTGAAACCATTCTTCCTCCTGAACTCCGGTTGATGAAAAAATGTAATTTGTTTTGCTGGTACTGCCGGTATAAGGAAGATAATAAGAAGGAGTATTTGTAAATATTCTGAAAGCGGATACCTTGTTTTTTTGCTGATCCGTACGGGATAATATAATCTGCAAATCCTGATAATGAATGGATGACGTATACCTTACCGTATCAGTCATTAAAAGCTCCTGTATCTCATTGCTGGAATGAACAGAGGCCATCATATATTCAACATCATAAATAAAGCTATTTAAATTGTTCATTATTTGTTTCATAGTATCTTCAATATTGGTTAATAATTGCTTTTTGATTTGCCGGGTATATGAATATATTGACACTACGGATAGAATTAGAACAACAGCAGAAAGGAGAATAATATATAATGCAATCATATTGTTTTTAATAAATAATTTTTTTGTCAAAAATGTGTCCCCCATTTTGCATTAAATAAAAAATAATTGATTATCGAAACATTGATATTACTTTTGTATTTTTATAATAACAACCAAAGCAAAGATGTGACTTTTCCGCTTTTGAACCATAATACTATTATAAGCTATTTTACGAGGATTAACAAGGTATTATGACAACAGAAAACACAAGGGGACGGTTCTTGTGTTATGGTACCAGAATGCTGCCATCTTTCTGCGGCCAGGCAAAATCAAGGCCCATTTGGCCGACATACCGGTCATAGGTTTTACGCCACTCTATTTTATATTGATTGTCATATTTAACAACCAAAAGTTCAGTGTCATACCAGATAGAGGAGATAAGAGGGGGCTGCGGAACACTCTTTTTAGCTCTTGTGGATGTTATGATGAAGCCGCCGTCATTTATCGGAAAAATATTCTGAGGTTCATATTGAAGGTTATCCAGACGTTTTTTTTCATTCCCATTTGAATCCATTATAATTATAATTCCATCATTTTGCCGGCCTGCGCCTGCAACAATATCCCCGGTTGATAATCCGCTGATGAAATGCCCCCACATACCATGATACAAATCAGTTTTCTTGAGAAGCTGCCCGTCTATGCCTACTTTTTGAAGCGACCCCGGAAAGCTGTCATTCCCTGTCCTTTCATAGCACAAAAGGTTTATCCCTTCATCACAAATAAACGGGTTTGAATTGAAATCAATATCTTCTTCCGGGAAAAACACCCATTTAACATTCATATTTTCGGTTATACAAGCTATAAAACCGGATCTTTGCCTTCCTTCATCACCAATAGCGAAATCCCCATCATGGGATTGGGTATATCCCTGAATGACTATAGGGGACGGTTCTTGCTTGCTTCCTTCAGGAAGCAAGCAAGAACCGTCCCCTATTACCCAAGCATTTTCCACATTATCAAAATCACTGCCCCCAAATCCTTTTTGTTCAATCAAGTTGCCTCTACCGTCAAATTTCGTAACAACTATGCTGTCGCAGACCTCATCCTGTGTCTGAACTCCGTCCTTCATCCCCCAATCTCCCACGACATAAATCTCATCGTTTTCACCAACCAGTACCTTTTTCAGCATTGCCCCCGATATATCCGGAAACTCATATGTCCATACCATATCGCCCATACTGTTACATCGGGCAAGTATGCTGTTCTCAACTACCTGCTTATTATCGGTGTAGTAAGGGTGGACTTGCATGGAAAAAAGGAAACCGTCATCGGGATAAACAATAAGGTTGGTTATATATCCGGACACAGTAAGATAATCATATTCTTTTTCCCATTTAATTTTACCTTCTGAAGAGAGCTTGCGAATAAGGGGTATTTTCTTATCGCTCCACTGGGATGTGCCTGTTCCGGGAACTGTTTTCATAGTAATGTGCAGAAATCCGTCCTTTGTTTTTTCCATTATGTCATTGTATTCAAAAAAATCAATATCAGCTTTAATCTCCTTGATTTTGCCGGGATTTATATTATTTAACCCTTTATATCCGGGTACTTCAGAAGATATATCAAGCCAATCGTCAATATTCATTTCAGACTGGATCCATCTTTTATAATAAGGATTATCTTCAACCGTAACCGTTTGTTCGATTTTCCCGCAGGAAACCAGGATAATACAACATAGCCAAAGTATCGGTACAAAAAGAACATTTTTCATAGAATGCCTCCGGTTCACAGACTACCATAATAGTATATATTCTCATACTACCACAATAGTCTAGAGCTGTCAATTCCCGAAGACATACTTTTTATCAGGCGGCCTGATGCATGCGTCAGAAACGACGTAAATAAATCCATGGAGGGTCATAAGTTAATCGAGTAGTTTCAAAACCGCGGCCTCAAGATCACATAGAGGAATATTCATTCTATTCCTTTTTTCCCGCAAAGTTAGCTCAGCCTCACCTTTTTCAATATTTCTTTTACTGATAATAATCCTGAGCGGTATACCCAAAAGATCCGCATCGGCAAACTGGATACCTGCGGCAACATCCCTGTCATCCAATAGGACCTCATACTTGCGGCTTAATGCTTCATATAACTTGAAACCGGTTTCCCTAATATCGCAGATGGTGTTGTTCAGCATGCAGATATGGATTTGCCAGGGAGCAACCGATTTTGGCCAGATAGGCCCAAAATCGTCATGATGTGCTTCTATAAGGCATGCCATAAGCCTTCCGACGCCTATTCCATAACACCCCATAACAGGGAATCTTCTTTCCCCATCCGTATCAATATAGGTCATATTCATACTTTCAGTGTATTTTGAATTCAATTGAAATATATTTCCCACTTCGATTCCTCTTTCAAGTGAGAGCTTTCCACCGCAATGGATGCAGGCGTCATTTGCATTTGCCTTTGCTACATCAACAAACACGGCGTCCTTTATATCTCTGCCGACACCTACCCCTTTTATATGGTAACCCTTCTTGTTTGCCCCACATACCATATTGTTTTCACCTTTAAGCGAAGAATCGAACAGAACATCCACCTTGCCTTTATCAAGTCCGACAGCTCCAATATAACCAAAATTCAAATCAGTGTCGTCATAGACCGTATAAGGTGTTATATTTGCTTTAACCAATTTTGCCAGCTTTGCCTCATTCACCTGCAAATCACCCCGGATAAAAACAACCAGGGGCTTGGATTTGTTTTCAACAGAAAATACGGTTGCTTTTATTGTCTTTGATGCTGGAATATTGAGATAGGCAGCCAGTGAATCAATATCTTGAATATCCGGCGTATAAACCTCTTTAATAGGCTGTTCGGTATCCTTGTGTGAGGATACCTTTGATACGGCGACTTCCATATTAGCTTTGTAGCCGCAGTTATAACATATGACAAGGGTATCCTCACCGGCGTCGGCTAAAAGCATATACTCATGGGCCACATCTCCTCCCATCATGCCTGTGTCGGATCTGACCGAAATAACATCCGGAAGCCCAACCCTTTCGAAAATCCTGTGATACGAGGCGTATACTTTTTGATAATATTCGTTCAAGTCCTCCAGGGATGTATGAAACGAATAAGCATCCTTCATGGTAAATTCCCTTACCCGAATAAGGCCGCCTCTTGATCGGGGTTCATCCCGGAATTTGGTTTGTATCTGATAAATCATAAAGGGGTATTTAGTGTAAGAGGTTGCTTCGTTCCTTGCAAGGTGAACAGCCGCTTCTTCATGGGTCATTCCCATAACCATGTCATGACCGGAGCGGTCTTTCATTCGCACGAGTTCATTCCCGACACTTTCATACCTGCCTGATTCTTTCCATAGATCCGCCGGCAGTATAACAGGCAGTAAAACTTCCTGTCCCCCTATTTTATCCATTTCCTCCCGGATAATATTTTCAATTTTCATTACTATTCTTTTTGCGGGCGGCAGCAGTGAATATATCCCATTGGATACCTGACGGACATATCCCCCTCGTAGAAGATAAATATGACTTTTGAGTGAAGCCTCGCTTGGTTTTTGTTTAAGCCTCTCGCCTAATAAATTGCTTAAAAGCATGGCATATCAAATCCTTTCCGGATCAGTGTTCTCCCATTAAAGCCCCATAGAAATAATCAGGTCTTTTTTTTGGGACTCTAGTTCATCAAGCGTCCTTAAAACATCTGACTTTCTGTCTTCTATTTTCGCAATTGTTCTGTCTATGCTGCCGCATACTTCCCAGATTTGTTTCGAATCATCGCGGATTTGGTTCCGTACCCTCAGGTCGGTAAAAATATTGTCAAACCAGAAATCTAGGATGCGCGTAGTTGAATCTATACCTCCCATTCCGTGAACCTCCGGTATATCTATATCCGAAAGCTCTTTTTTAAAATCCTTTAATTGGGATGACAACCGGATAAAATCGGATTCTGCTTGATCGATATGACCATATTTGGCCATATGGGTGAGAATACCTCCCTTGAACCATACATCATAGGTTGCCCATCCCTCGGCACTGTCAAGGTGCTGCAGAACGCTTGAAGCGGTATTTTTGGCCCGCATACCCGATCGGATCGCTTCCTTTATCTCAACAATCTGACGCTCAAGGGACTCCATCTCAGCCTCCAGGCTCCTGTACTGTTCAGAAACCGCATTATCCATCTGTCCAGCCAGGATTTGTTCGCGTTTCTTTAACTCGGTTTCATAGCTTTTTTGATCAGATACCAGGCTGCAAATTCTTTCTTCCGTTTCGTTCAATTCAACATGGAGTTCTTTCATCCTGATGTCCGCCTTGTCATATTCAAGCTTCGCACTGATAATTTCCTGCAATTCCTTTTCAAGCCTTCCTTCATACTTGCCGATCCATTTCATCAATGCGGCGGATAAAGTATTATTCTTCATCTGTTCTACATCCATGCACTCTTTTTCATACTTCTGCAGCAATACCCTGACATCATCTTCAGCCTCACGCAGCTTCCGTCGAAGGGCTTCTGCCCTGTCCCGCAGAATAGGAAGTAATGCGAGGTTATTGCGGATTTCCTTCAATTTCTCACTGTCCATCAATCAGGTCCTCTTTTCAGGCTATGTAGTTTAATTGTTTTCATGCCATACGTAAATTATAACAACAGAAGCATTTGCTTGCAAATGTAACATTCCGTTACAAGGTTCTTATCACCCCACACGGGTTGTATGGGTGAGTAGTAAGCGAAGCTTGCGACCAGGCTGGAATACACAGGCGCGCAAAAAACCAAAAGAATCCTTCCGGAATGTAGGAAAAAATTTTTCCCGATTAACACCTATATTTTTTTACATTTCTTTTTTTCGGTATATTTCCAGCGATATACATATAGATGCGTATGCAACAATTACCATGAACAATATGCACAGAAAAGGCAAATAGCGCATGAATTCTTCATCTGGAGATGAAAACCCGCTCTTTGAAAGGAGTATAATAATTCCGGTTGGTACGAACAAAATCATAAGCATCAGCAGTCTTCCTTTTTCTACACCGAATTTGAACAGTACAGGGAGAATCACGCATAAAAAGAACAGACTGATGCCGAGTATTGCACCGGCGATGCCCAACGCATCGATCACTTCCCTGGAGCCCGAAGTCAGTGTAAAAATGAAGTTAAACACAAACGCGCCGGCTGACAGGATTAATCCCAGCAAATATTTGCTGAAAACCAAATCCGCTCTCGACACCGGCATGGTCAGCACATATTTATCCCATTTCGAACGTTCATCATAAGACAAGGTTGTAATCGTCAGCATAACCATCATCAAAGATAAAACCCCGGTGAGAAAACTCGAATCCCCGGTAGTTAAAGAAAATATGGTGTAAAAAACGGAAAGAGCCAATAAAACCTTGTACTGCTTTTTTAAACCGTAAATGTCCTTCAGAATAAGACCTTTCATGATACTCCTCCTCTATCGGATGCCGCCCTTCAGGCGTCGGAAATATTACACCGCCCCTGTAATCCTGCGGTTTTCAGTAGCCTTTTGTTTTGACATCTCCAAGTTGCCTGCCATTTGAAGACGCAACGTGAAACAGCATGATATCTTCAATCCCGGCGTGGTCAATCAAGTAATCTCCCCTCACCATATCCTTCACAACGAGGGCTTCTATCCCGAAATGATTCTTTCGGTAGCCTTTTACCGCCTGAGGATTGATTCTTAGAAAATCCTTCTCCGAGCATTTCAGAATGCCATGAGTATCCAGCAGATCATCCTTGCTTTTACTGAATACGATTTCGCCTTTATGGATAAACGTAATGTAGTCGCTGATTTTTTCAAGATCACTCAGGATATGAGAAGAAATGAAAACCGAATGGCTCTCATCCTGAATAAACTCCATGAAAACATCCAGTATTTCATCGCGGGTGACAGGGTCCAGTCCGTTGGTAGCCTCATCCAGGATCAACAGCTTGCTGTCGTGGGTCAATGCGGCGACAATCGACAGCTTCATCTTCATTCCTTTTGAATATTCCCGGATGATTTTTCCTTTGGGAATGGAGAATTGTTTCAGCAGCGCATCGTACCTTTTTTCATCCCATGTTCTGTAAATTCCTTTCAGAATTTGGTTTACATTGCCGGCTGTCAGGTTTTCAGGGAAAAAGCTGTCCTCCATGACAACACCCAAGTGTTCCTTAATATTTTTCAAGCCGGTCAGATTATCTCTTCCCAGGACAGTAATTGTTCCTTCGTCCCTTCCGATTAGATCTAGCGTGAGTTTCCTACATTACAAATAAAAAACTCACGAAGCCATTGAAAAT
>CAZSVI010000139.1:0-9098 GCA_964610205.1 uncultured Oscillospiraceae bacterium | reverse complement strand
CGTGCCGTTTCCGACAAACTGATTTCGAGTCAGCCCCGTTATGACCTCTTCGATACCTCTCCGTATATATTTAACCGCCGGAGCGGAAAAACGCTTTTTAGAAAACTGTGAGCAAAGTGTTAGCATTTGCGGAATTTTTTCGTTCATCAGGCGCTCACAAAGCCTGATTTCATGCGGGTTTTCATCGAGCGGGCGGGCATCCGACTGATCCGATTTCGAGTGCAGCTCGTTGCGACCACTTCGATACTCTTCCTTAACAGCGATAAAATGCTTTATTATTGTAACTCAGAGTGAGTTTAAAGTCAATAACACGTAATTGGAGCCACGGTTCTCTAACACGTCTTTTAACTACTATCATTAACAGTTCGTGGTCTATGTTATTAAATAATTCCTTAATGTCCAGTTCTAAAACAAAATCATACTTTCAACATCTTTTTCTTGCCTGTCCTATCGCATCTATCGCAATAAATAAAATGTTCTAAAAATTATTAGTATAATATATCTAAATATTTGTTGACAAATTATTATTATTAATGTAAACTATATTTATCAAATGAAAAAGGTTGGGGATAATACAAATGAATATATTTACAAAAGCAATAGTTTCAAATTCCGAAATGATAAAAAATTATAAAGCTTGCAGAGAAAAGGCAGAAAGTTTTGGTAAGATATTTGTTTTGAAAAACAACCAGCCTGATGCAGTATTGTTTTCAATTGCTGAATATGAGAGGCTTGCGGTGTTTATCGAGTATTTTGAAAGTCTTGAGGAAAATGATATTGCAAAAGTGACTGCATCTCTTCCCAAGGAAGGGAAAAAGAGAAGCTACTCTATTGATAATTTAAGAAATGATATAAAATAAATTTTAGCAGCAGAAATACTAGTATGGCTTTTAAAAAATCATCAAATCCTTTAGGGTGGAACGTTCATTTTATAGTTACCACCCATTTATTATATTAAGCAACGAAAGAAATTACCAGGAGGGTTTGCAATCGTGTAAAATTAAAATCCGTGTTTTTGTACACACTAATAATGAATGCAGCGCTTTATGGAATGAATACCGGATGGAACTGCCAGGACTTTATAACAGAAGAGAATTCAATATATTTGCCGGACAATGTAAAAGTATTGATGACAAAAGTTAGTATTAAAAGATTATGAATTATGATTTATAGGAGGATAATTTATGAGAATTCTTCTAATTTATCCAGTTTTTCCAGATACATTCTGGAGTTTCAAACATGCTTTGAAGTTTGTTTCTAAAAAGGCTGCTTTTCCACCCCTGGGTTTACTTACAGTGGCAGCTATGCTTCCTGCAGAATGGGTGAAAAAGCTTGTTGATATGAGTATGGAAGATTTGAAGGACAAAGACTTATTGTGGGCTGATTATGTATTTATCAGTGCCATGTCGATTCAAAGGGAGTCAGTAAATACCATTATTGCCAGGTGCAAAAAAATGGGAGTTAAAATGGTTGCCGGTGGTCCACTCTTTACGGCATGGTGTGAGCAATTTAACGCTGTTGATCATTTGGTGCTGAATGAAGCTGAGATAACCCTTCCTCTTTTTCTTGACGACCTTAAAAATGGGCAGGCAAAACATATTTATACATCCACGGGATGGGCAGACATGAAAAAATCTCCGATTCCTCTATGGGAACTCATAGACATGAGAAAATATGCCTCTATGAATATTCAGTATTCGCGGGGATGCCCTTTTAATTGTGAATTCTGCGATATTATTACACTTTATGGACGAACACCGCGGGTTAAAGACAAGGAACAAATTCTTGCGGAACTGGAAGCCTTATATTCTTCAGGCTGGCGACAGAGTGTATTTTTTGTGGATGATAATTTCATTGGCAACAAAGAGGGCATTAAAAATGAAGTTTTGCCTGCCTTGATTGCATGGATGGAGAAAAAAGCATATCCTTTCACTTTTTTTACCGAGAGCTCCATCAATCTTGCAGACGATGAAAATCTTATGAATTTAATGGTAAAAGCAGGTTTCGATATGGTATTCATAGGTATTGAATCCCCTAATACAGAAAGCTTGATCGAGTGCAATAAACTTCAGAATAAAAACCGTGATCTTTTGGAATGCATAAAAAAATGCCAAAGGTCAGGTCTGCAGGTCCAGGGAGGATTTATTGTAGGATTTGACAACGATCCGGAATCGATATTTGAAACTCTCATCGAGTTTATCCAGAAAAGTGGCATTATTTCAGCTATGGTGGGTTTATTAAACGCTCCCCGCGGAACAAAACTGTACCAGAGGCTTAATAAAGAAGGCCGCATTTTGAGCGGTATGACAGGCAATAATACTGATTTCTCAATTAATTTCATACCCAAAATGAATAAAAAGTCCCTCATTGACGGGTATACAAAAGTTCTTGGCTCTATTTATAAACCAAAATATTATTATGAGCGTGTCATGCAGTTTTTCAAGGAATATAATCCTTTGCAGCAAAAAACAAATTTTAATATCAATTTCAGTAGTTTAATTGCCTTGTTAAAGTCCATATTCCGTCTTGGAATTATTGGAAGAGAAAGGATTTATTACTGGAGGTTGTTTTTTTGGACGATGTTAAAACGACCAAATCTTTTCCCCATGGCCATAACCTTTTCAATATATGGATATCATTTCAGAAAGATATTTGAAAGGGAAATACTATATGTCAGATAACTCCTTAAGATAAAATAATTTCTAAAGTTACAGACTGCTAGTGGCCTGTAAAGTTGGAATTTAGGGTTTGCAGGCCACAACATCAAGGAAGTGGATTTGTAAAGCTTCGAAAAATGAGTATGAATTTGAAGCTTTATAAACCACTAGGTGTAAAAGAGAAAGAATGCAGCTGACAATATTTTTGGGGAAGGAGAAATATATGAAAACCAGTATAGGTTTGTGGATTGACCATAGAAAGGCAGTTCTCGTGTTTGTTACAGGCAAGAAAGTCGGAAATAAAGTGATAAAATCAAATGTTGAAAAACAACTCGGCCGTTTTGAAGGTATACGTTCGATTGCTTCATATGAATCACAACTGGTTCCCGCAGATGATATCCAGGAAAGGAAATTTGCAGGACATATTGGTATTTATTACGATGAAGTCATTGCTTGCATTCGTGATGCAGAATCTGTTCTCATATTTGGTCCAGGCGAGGCAAAGAGAGAGTTAATGAGACACCTGAAGAAAAATAAAATCTGTGGATACATTGAGAGTATTGAAACAGCCGACAAGATGACTAATCCTCAGATTGTGGCCAAAGTTCGACAGCACTTTACAAGAAAAAGAATGGCATTAAATTAACACATTGTGCCAGTTGGTTAAATGCGGACAAGCGGTAATGGTTTACCGGAATTCAGGGGGAAGGAAATGCGTCTCCGCCAGGCGGGCTTCTTAATAAAAGGTATACCAAACCGATTGTTTTAGATATAGTGTTAACTCATTAAGAGTTTGAACTTTGACAAAGAGAGCTGATAGTCGGCAGGAATATTTTCCATTAGGGCGCAAAGACGACCCGGTTTAGGAGCATAGCTGACATCCACCTCATGGATAGGCTGAACGAAGGAATTTTTAGGCTACGAGCCAGTGAGACATGGGAGGGTGAGCCACCTGAGAATGTGTGGAGATAAAAAGGGCCATCATAAGCCAAGAAAGTGACGCAGCTTATTTAAGTAACCCTTTTTTCCAAAATATCAGGCCAAAAAGCATCTTAATGCATGGTTCCATGAGGTGCTCTCTTTGAAAAAGAATAAAAAACTAAGAATGAGCGAGAAAAACGAAGTATTTGAAAGTATATTGAGGGAGGTAATAAAAATGTATTATATCTATTTTATTAGTGCAATTGTCATCATTTTATTTTTTACCGGTGTTAGAATAGTTCGACCAACAAGCCGCGGACTTATTGAAGCAATGGGCAAGTATATAAAATTTGCACAACCCGGGTTCCACTGGATCATTCCCGGAATACAGAAGCTATATTCGGTGAATATTACTGAACAAATGTTTGATGCCGAACCACAGGTGATCATTACCAATGATAACCTGAATGCGACTGTTGATGCACAGGTTTACTTTAAAATCAATCCGGATGAAGAAAGTGTAAAAAATTCCGTATACTATGTCAACAATTATAAGTACCAGATTGTGAATCTTGCCAGGACTACACTTCGAAATATAATCGGAACGATGACATTAAAATCCGCAAACAGTGAAAGAGGCCGAATTAATACCGATTTACTCCAAACCTTGAAGGAAGAAACGAGTAAATGGGGTATCGATATCGTAAGAACAGAATTAAAGGAAATTGATCCGCCGAAGGATGTCCAGGAAACGATGAATAAGGTTGTCAAAGCGGAAAATGAGAAAGTAGCGGCTGTTGACTTCGCTACAGCAGCGGAAACAACTGCAGATGGTATTAAGAGAGCGGAGATCAAGAAAGCCGAAGGCATCAGACAGGCAAAAATTCTTGAAGCCGAAGGCGAAGCTCAGGCAATAAAGCTTGTAAACGAGGCCGCTGAGATGTATTTCAAAGGTAACGCTCAGCTTTTAAGAAAATTGCAGGCAACAGAAACAGCACTGAAAAGCAATGCAAAAATAGTAGTTCCTTCAAATTCGCAATTGATAAATGTAATTGGTGAAATGTCCGGCGTTTTGCCAGTTAATACCAGATAGTGGAGTTTTTTATATGCAATATCATTCGTTCAGGAGGTGATTGAAATGGGAGATAAAAGCCCAAAAAAGCGGGAAAAAAAGAAGAAGGATGGGAAGAAAATAATAGTTCCAAAATCTTCGATGCCTTCCGCGGATAAATCCAAATAGCAAAAGCGTATTCACACAAAATCGTTTTAAGTTATACTTGCCGGGTTTGCAAACTCGCAAATCAATTACGTGTTTATAAACTCGGAGTATAATTTATCTGATGACCGTATTACATACTTAATAATGCAGCTTCGTCGCCTCTTTGTCTTAAAAACTTTTTCTTAATCGTTATTTCATAATCATAGACATGAATACCGATGTTTGAGTACGACAAATCTAAATCCATAATTACTCGTTTTATTAACTACTCCTAAGGACAATTTTCACATTATGATTACTAAAAAAATCGATATTTTCAAATTAATAATATAAAGAGCGAAAGGAGAAAAAATTATGAAGGCACTATTTCTTGCCGGAGGTAAAGGAATCAGGCTGCAGCCTTTAACCTATAAGATTCCCAAGCCTATGATTCCTATAATGAATAAGCCTTTACTTGAAAGAACAATGGTACAGCTTAAAAAGAGCGGAATATCAGAAATTGTGATAAGCAGCTGCTATCGGCCAAAATATATAGAAGAGTATTTCGGGAACGGAGAACAGTTCGGACTGAAAATTCAATATATCGTAGAAGATATTCCGTTGGGTACGGGAGGAGCTATAAAAAAGGCGGAAGCCCAGTTTAAAGATACTTTCATTGTATTTAACTCGGACATATTAAGCGATATAGACATACACAAAATGCTGGATTACCACAAAAGCAGCCATGCATCTGCCACTATAGCAGTAACGGAGGTTTCGGACCCATCGGCATACGGTGTTGTTGATTATGATGCGGATGGATATGCAATTTCATTTATAGAAAAACCTTTGCGGGGGCAAACCTCTTCAAACTTTATAAACGCAGGTATCTATATATTTGAACCGGAAATCCTGAAAGAAATTCCAAGAGACAGCATAGTATCCATTGAAAGGGAGATTTTTCCGAGCCTTATTGCGAAAGGGCATAAAATTTCAGTTTATAAGCACAGCGGTTATTGGATGGATATTGGAACCCTTGAAAAATATATGCAGGTGCATAAGGATATAACGGATCAAAAATGCAAGCTGGTTGACTACGACTTTTCCGGCAGCAATGTAAGGCTGGGGAAGAACGTTAAAATCTATCCTGACGTTAAAATCGTAGGTCCGGCTTATATCGGAGATAACGTTGAAATTTGTGCAAAAGCAAACATAAGCCATTCGGTAATCGGCAATAATGTTTTCATAGGCGGCGGAAGCAGGGTTATTGGGAGCATTCTTTGGAACGACATCAATATCAGCAGTGAGGTGAGACTAATAAATACTATCGTTACGTCAAACTCCTTTATTAATAGGAATCTAAATTATTTGAACACGGTTTACTCTCATAAATTCGATCGGCAGATTCCTATACAAATAATGTAAAATTACCTAGTGGCCTGTAAAGTTGGAATTTAGGATTTGCAGGCCACAACATCAAGGAAGTGGATTTGTAAAGCTTCGAAAAATGAGTATGAATTTGAAGCTTTACAAACCACTAGCCGGTTTATATATTTTGCGGCCGATAATCACTACTGAAAGATTAACTGCCGCAAGTTAAATCAAGGAAATCGAAGCAGGTACCAGCTGTTCCTATACCTATTCAATAAAGAAAGGACAAGTCAAAATGATAACAAATAGTATATATAGAAAAATCGCATTTTTAAGTACTTACCCACCCCGTGAATGTGGCTTGGCTACATTTACGCAGGACCTTATAACTGCATTTGACAATATTGGAATAGTCGATACCAATGTTATTGCTGTAAACAGTATGGAAAACTATGCATATGACAGCAAGGTCATTGCTGCGATTGGACAGCATGAACATGGCGATTATCTAAAAGCTGCGAGAAAATTGAATGGATCTGATATGAGTTTATTGGTAGTCGAACACGAATATGGGATTTTCGGCGGAAAACATGGCGATTATATTCTTGATTTGATTAGCAACTTAGAAATTCCTGTTGTTACAACTCTTCATACAATATTGTCGAAGCCCGGCCTTAAACAACGGTTAATAATTAATACTCTTGGCAAAAAGAGCGCGAAAGTTGTCACTATGGCCAGCAACACCAAAGATTTACTCCAATCAGTATATGCAGTTGACCCGAAAAAAATTGAAGTAATTCACCATGGCGTTCCAAAGAAACTGATTCAGTCAAGAGAATCTTTGAAAAAGAAGCATGGATATGAGAATAAGCAGATAATAAGTACCTTTGGTCTTTTAGGACCGGGTAAAGGGATAGAGCACGGAATTGAAGCCATATCAAAAGTTGTCAAGGACAGCAGAGATGTACTATATCTTATTCTGGGTCAGACTCATCCTGCACTGAAGGAGGAAGGCCGATCATATAGAAATAAGCTGGAAGAGCTTGTTGAAAAGCTTGATATTGGTGATAATGTTATATTTATTAATAAATACCTTACAAAGGATGAAATAATAAACTACCTGCAGATGTCGGATATCTATATGACGCCTTATATGGAAAAGGACCAGGCAGTGAGCGGTACAATGGCTTATGCTGTGGGTTATGGCAAGGTTATCGTTTCCACCCCTTACCTATATGCTAAAGAAATGTTATCGGATGGAAGGGGATTGCTTGCGGAATTCAATAATCCTGACTCTTTGGCTGACTGTATAAAATACGTTATACATAACCCTGACAAAAAAGCAAAAATGGAAAGAGACACCATGAAGATTGGACGGATGATGTATTGGGATAAGGTAGCTCAGCGCTATATTGAAGTATTTTTAAACATAATGAAATCAATGCCTGAAACTGGGGTGGTATAGTGAATTTTTCAGATAAGGATCTTGCATTTATAGATTATGTGTTTACGTTGACTGATGATGTTGGGATATTTCAGCACAGCGTATATGGTATTCCAGACCCAGGAAAAGGCTACACGACTGACGATAATTCCAGAGCGTTGATTTTAGCAGTTATGCTTTGTGAACGCTTTAAGGAGAAAAAATATTTAAGGCTTGTTTATAAATACCTGGCTTTTATCCTTAACGCTCAAAGTGACAACGGGAAGTTTAAAAACTTTATGAATTACGATAGGGGATTCATTGAAAATGAAGGTTCGGAGGATTGCTTTGGGAGATGCTTATGGGCTTTAGGCCGTACAATCTCAAGTCCATCTATACCTGAAAATGTCAAAAGGACCTGTCAACATATGTTGAATAAAATTTTGGAACACTGGCCCAAGCTTGACTCCCCAAGAGCAAAAGCGAATTCCATCGTTGGCTTAAGCTATCTTAACAGAACAGAAGAAATTATCAGCCATATTGACGCTTTATCAATGGAATTAACTTGCCAATACGCACAATATAAGGACAGAGACTGGCATTGGTTTGAGGATTCCATGACATATGGCAACGCTTTTTTCCCATGGTCGCTGTTCAAAGCGTATATAATACTAAAAAAAGAGGTCTTTTTTGAAACAGCAAAGGAAAGCATGGACTTCCTCGGAGATATAACAATAAAAAAAGCCTATTTTAAACCCGTTGGTTCTAACGGATGGCTCTTTAAAGGTAAAAAACCTGCGGAATATGATGAACAACCCATTGAGGCGTGTGAAACACTGCTTTCATATTTGGATTATTATGAAATAACAGAAGATAAAAAATATCTTGATTATGCAATCAAGTGTTTTTGCTGGTATACCGGACAGAATTCAAAGGGTTTGTCTCTAATAGATAAGGAGACAGGTGCTTGTTATGACGGGTTGAATGAAAAAGGCTTGAATTACAATCAAGGAACTGAAAGTGTAATTTCTTATGGAATAGCATTCATGGAAATCAGCAGAAAAGTCAAGCTGATTACAACAGGTGGTCACTGGTTAAAAAAGGATATATTTTGAGGTCAGAGGATGATTTATATGTTGAGTGAATTTCGTTAAATAAATGTATACAAGGAGAATATTTATGATAAATCCTCCGATAGGTGAATTGATGAAGAAAGTTGACAGCAGATATACACTATGTGTTGTAGTAGCCAGGAGGGCAAGACAACTACTGGAAGGGTCTTATTCACATGTAAAATGCAATTCTGAAAAGCCTGTTACTATTGCAGCTCATGAGCTTAATGAAGGAAAACTTATTTATGTTCGAACCAAAAGCGGTCTTAAATAAGTAGAGCAAAGTAACAAAATAGAAACAAAAAATGGTAAATTAACTAGAAATATAATTATAATAGGTTTAAAATAGTGATGATATCTAAAAGCAATGAGCAGGAAGAGTAATTCTTGACTGACATTTCAGAGAGCCGCCGACG
>CAZSVI010000138.1:0-9140 GCA_964610205.1 uncultured Oscillospiraceae bacterium | reverse complement strand
CATCGGAGCGGGGCTTGCCGGTTGCGAGGCTGCATGGCAGATAGCGATCCGCGGCGGGTTTGTAAGGCTGTATGAGATGAAACCCGGGAAGAAAACACCTGCTCACCGTATGGATACTTTCGCGGAATTGGTTTGCTCTAATTCTCTGCGATCAAATCAGATAGAAAACGCGGTCGGCCTGCTGAAGGAAGAGCTTCGCCGCATGGGCTCTCTGGTTATTTCCTGCGCGGATAAAAACGCAGTGCCTGCGGGAGGGGCTCTTGCGGTGGACAGAATGGGCTTTTCCGAATGTGTTACCCGAAACATCAGAAACCATCCGAATATTGTAGTCATTTCAGAAGAAGTTAAGCATATTGATAAAAGGGAGATGACAATAGTTGCAACGGGCCCGCTTACATCCGATGCATTGTCCGATGAGATTGCGGGTATTATTGGGGAAGAATCATTGTCCTTTTTTGACGCGGCGGCACCCATTGTGAAAAAAGAGAGCATAAACATGGAGAAGGCGTTTGCCGCTTCACGATACAACCGGGGAACGGATGATTATATCAATTGTCCTATGAACAGGGAGGAGTATCTTGCGTTTTATAACGAACTTGTAACGGCTGAAACCGCTGAAATGGAGGGATTTGAAAAAAGCCTTGTTTTTGAGGGTTGTATGCCTGTGGAGATTATGGCTTCCAGAGGAACAGACACAATTCGTTTCGGACCGTTAAAGCCTGTTGGGCTTACCGATCCGCATACGGGAAAAGAACCCTATGCGGTTGTACAGCTCAGGCAGGATAACAGGGAAGGTACTTTATACAACCTGGTGGGATTTCAAACACGATTGAAATGGGGGGAGCAAAAAAGAGTATTCTCAATGATACCCGGCCTGGAAAATGCCGAATTTGTCCGGTTTGGAGTGATGCATCGTAATACATTTATACAGTCCCCCAGGCTTCTCACATCCACATATCGTTTGAGAAATAATACCAGCCTTTATTTCGCGGGACAGATAACCGGTGTGGAAGGGTATGTGGAGTCAGTCGCCTCCGGGATGACAGCAGGTATCAACGCGTTCAGGGCCATATCCGGAAAAAATAAGGTGGTATTTCCCGCGACAACAGCTATAGGCGCCTTGTCTCAGTATATTTCCGCTTCTGCTGCAGGGAAATTCCAGCCCATGAATATTAATTTCGGAATAATGGACGGCCTGGCCGACAAAATTCGTGACAAAAGGAAAAGAAATGAGAGAATTTCCGAAAGAGCTTTAAATATTATTGAAGAATTTAAAGACAAATAAGAAAAAGCAACGTATGTATTTTTAAGGATGAAAATGTCGCTTTACAGGTAAATAAGTTGAAACTTGCATAATATGCTGAGTAGTATATAATTGTTATATAGTCTTTTTCTTAATAAATATTATAACGAGGAAAGATGGGCCGCCGGCTCACCTCAATACCTGGTGGTGACCGATTGGATTCAGCAGTTATTTTTATCCGGCAGGGTTAAAACAATAATCTTTAGGGGGTCAAAAAGCATGAAAAAACTATCGAAATCAATGTTCCTGCTACTCATTCTGGTTATTGCGGGAATATGGCTGGCTTCAGGAATTTATACAATAAAATCCGATGGCGGCGAGCAGGCTGTAATTACAAGGTTTGGAAGATTTGCCGACATAAAGACGGATGCCGGCTTAAAATGGCACTTGCCTGCACCCATTGAAAGGCATGAAATAATAAAAAGCGATGTGCTACGAAGTATGGAAATAGGCTATATAACAACGTCCATAGGAAACACAGTTCGACAATCCCAGACTGAAGCGAAACCGCGGGAGGCATTGATGATTACTGGGGATGAGAACCTTGTAAATACAGAAACCGTTATTCAATACAAAATATCTAATGTTAAGGATTTTCTTTTTAATGTGGAACATCCGGAACAGACACTGCGGATAGCCGCCGAATCGTCAATACGCCGTGTTGTCGCAAACCATACCATGGATCATGTGCTGACCGATCAGAAGGAGATGATACAAAGTGAAATCCTTCAGGATCTGCAAGCGATCTGTGACTTGTACCAGGTGGGAGTTCGGATCCATCAGGTTGCCCTTCAGGCGGTTTATGCTCCGAAAGATGTTGAAGAGGCATTCAATGATGTTATTAAAGCACGGGAGGATCGCAGCCGTTATATTAATGAAGCGAGAAAATCCAGAAATGAAATTGTTCCGGCAGCGGAAGGCAAAGCGGCCGAAATGCTGAACCAGGCCAATGCATACAAGGAAAAGCGAATTTCGGAAGCAAAGGGTGATGTTGAGAATTTTTCCCAGGTGTTGAAAAACTATGTATTGGGTAAGGATGTTACCCGAACCAGAATGTACCTGGAAACCATGCAGGATGTTTTGCCCGATGCAAAAATCTTTATCATGGATAATGACGGAAATACCTTGAAATTTCTGCCAATTGACGGTTCACAATAATTACTGTGATTAAGATTAATCGATCATATTACAAGGAGGATTTGTTATGGAACAGAATTATCAATTTGGCAAAAAGCCTGAAAAGGTAATTGATTTGGATAAAGAAAAAATGAAAGGGATATTCAGATATATACTTTATATATTCGGAGGGTTTATTGTTTTTCTAATCCTGTTCAATTCCTTTACTTTCATGGTAGGAGAACGGGAGCAGGTTGTGGTTACCCAGTTCGACAAGATTGTCAGAGTAATCGTGGATGATAAGTCGGATCCGACATATGCGGTTTTGAGTCAGGATGACAGGTTCAGAAACATAAAGATTGAACAACGAAAGGGGCTTTGCTTCAAGATCCCTTTTATACAGAAGATCACATCATATACAAACCAGTTGCTGACCTACGATACATCAGCTGAAGAAGTATTTACACTTGATAAAAAAACAATAGTGCTGGATAATTATGCTCAATGGCAGATTTATAACCCTGTTTTGTTTATGCAGAACATGGGGACACAAAGCGTTGCGCATCAAAGGATTGATGACAATATTTATTCGAGGCTGAGGGAAGAGATTGGGAGAATCAACGCCAGTATTCTGGTAGCTGACAAAGATTATGTCGCCCAAATGCTAATAAGGGTACAGGAATATGTTAACCGGCAGCTTGAATCCTCCGGGGTAAGGGTAATGGATGTCCGGATTAAAAGAACGGAATACCCGGAGGCCACTTATCAGAATATTTTTGAACAGATGCGTTCGGAGCGCCAGGCCGTTGCGACTGAATACCGGTCGGAAGGGTTGAAGGAAGCACAGCAGATCCGATCGGCGGCGGAAAGGGAAGCAACCATTATAGAAGCAAAAGCCTATGAAGAAGCACAGAAGCTTCAGGGTGAAGGCGACGCTGAAGCACTGAAAATATACGCCGAAGCATATAACAGGGATCCGGAGTTTTACGCGTTCTGGAAAACCCTCCAGACATACAGGGCGGTAATCGGTGAGAATACTACCATAATAATCAGTCCTGAATCTGATTTCGCCAAATATATCTATTCAAAGGATTAATAACAGGAATCTATGATATAACGGGCAGGACTGTAGAGGAACCTGCCCGTTATATTTTCCGGAGCGCTTGGGGTATAAAGAATTTACGGTTTTTTCATAAATATCTGAAGTCCGGGATGAACACAGCGAACCCTAACAGGAAGGCAAGTGCCTTTTTCTCCGTCAACAGTAATCTGAACCTGTTTATCGGCCTGAATCCGGCATTCCCTGGCGCGCAGGTGTGTGATAAGCCTGTCACCTGCTAACTCATTGGAAAGCATTTTTAAAAACAGGTTTGCCAGTTCCATTGGACCCGCTTCCGGGAAAAGCAGAATATCCATCATGCTGTCTTCATTATCCGCTTCTTTGAAGAAATTTGAAAATCCTGCGACATTGCTGCCGTTTAAAACAAGAAACAGGATAACTTTTCTGTCAATATGGCAATTCTCCGTATCTACTTTAATATTGAAGGCTCCAATTTGCGGAAGTTCATTGAGAGCGTTCAGGTAATAGGCAACCGGTCCCAGGTTTTTCTTCTGCTCATTTTGTGTATTAAATGATACATTGGCAAAAAGTCCACCGCCAATATTACCTAAAAAGTACTGATGATCATTTATGCAGCCTGCGTCAATAAACCTGGTTTGGCCGGATAGGATTATGTCTATCCAATCATCAGGATTTTTTGATAAACCGATATTCCTTGCAAAATCATTGCAGGTGCCACAGGGGAAAATGCCCAAAGGAAGATTAATTCCGTTATAAAACCAGAAATTTGTAATAAAATTCAGGCTGCCGTCGCCACCGGACAAGATTACAAACGAAAACCGATCTTCCTTTAAAATCCTTAAAAGAAATTCTGAAAAGCTGTCGCTTTGAAACATACGATATGGAATCAGAATTATATCCTGGCTCTGGAATCGCTCAAAGATATAATCCAGCTTGTTCTTAATGCTTTGATCTCCTGAATATGGATTATATAATAGCAGTCCTTTTGTCATAAAACCTCCTGTTTAATAATGAGGTTAAATAAAAGTTTAGGGTTTAGGGTTTATTTTACCCATTTTTTTCAGTAAAATGATGATTGAGTTTTTTTAACTGATAATGATAGAATAGGTATGGGAAGGTGAAAATTGAAATGGATCAGAAAAACCGGTTTTTAAGCGGCGTATATCATGATATTTACAATAAAAAGACACAGAGTGGTATTGAAAAAAATAATACTGGCAGTAATAAGAATAATTCTGCCGGTTATACTGGTAAGTCCCAGGATGCCCTTGGAGCGGAGTTAAATACGCTGATGGATGATTTTTATAATAAGGAAGGGATAACAAAGCCCGAATCCGAGGGAACAAATCCTTTCAAACCGGAAGAAATCCGGGTGGAAATTGAAAAACTCATTGGCCTTTCGAATATAAAGGAAGATATTGAAGCATTGATGGACTTTGTTAAAATTCAAAAACTCAGGCAGCAGCATGGCTTAAGCGGAAGCAGCCTTTCCTTGCACACCGCGTTCATCGGTAATCCGGGAACAGGCAAGACGACGGTGGCAAGGCTGATGGGTGAGTATTTCAAAGCTCTCGGAATACTTAAAAAGGGGCATCTGGTTGAAGTAACAAGAGCCGACCTGGTTGCTCAATATGTCGGCGCGACGGCTGCGAAAACAAACCAGGTTATCGATAAAGCGCTGGATGGCATTTTGTTCATCGATGAGGCATATGCGCTTTTCACCGGGGGAGATAATGATTTCGGAAAAGAAGCCGTTAACATACTGGTTGACCGGATGGAAAAGGAACGAAACAGGCTGGCGGTTTTCCTGGCAGGATATAATGAAAATATGAAGGTTTTTCTGGAGTCCAACCCGGGTCTGGCTTCACGGGTAACCAGAAAGTTCTGTTTCAAGGATTACAACGGTTCGGAACTGATGCAGATGTTTAAAAAACAAATGGAAAAAAGTCAGTACTGCATGGATGAGGAATGTCTTGAAAAAATTGAAAAGTATTTTAATTATTTATATGATATACGAGACCGGCATTTCGGAAACGGGAGAGTGGTTCGGAATACGCTGGAACGCTTAATAAAGTACCAATCCGACAGGCTGGCTGAAGAGGATACGGTAACGGTTGATATGCTGAAAACAATAAATATTCAGGATATTCAAAAGTCTGTTCCGATTAAGGATATTCTTGTTACTTCAGACAAGCTGGAAAAAGTGATGGATGAACTGAATCAGTATATCGGTCTGGAGAATATCAAAAATCACATCAGAAGCCTGGTGAATATGATTAAAACCAACCAGAAACGGGAAGAAGCGGGTCTTCCCGTAAAGCGGTTGTCTTACCACGCAATCTTTTGCGGTTCACCCGGTACCGGCAAAACTTCCATTGCAAGAATTCTGGGTAAAATATACCAGACTCTCGGAATACTAAAAAAGGGCCATGTGGTGGAAGTTGATCGCAGCGGCCTAGTTGCGGGGTTTGTTGGACAGACCGAAGAAAAGACGAACAAAATGATTGACGATGCAATGGACGGTATTCTTTTTATTGATGAAGCATATGCCTTAACAGGCGGGGAGAACGACTTTGGGAGAAATGCCATCGACGCCGTTTTAAAACGGATGGACGACAACAGGGAACGTCTGATTGTGATTGCGGCGGGCTATACGGACAAAATGAATGCATTTGTCCGGTCAAATCCGGGATTGAAGGATCGTTTCAACTGGACCTTCAGCTTCAACGATTATTCGGAGGATGAACTGATGGGTATTTTTCTGTTATTTGCGGAAAAACAACAGTATATTCTGCATGAAAACGCAAAGAAAAGGATGGAAGAGCATTTTAAATCGATATATATGATAAGGGACAAACATTTCGGTAATGGCAGATATGTCCGTAACCTTTTTGAAAAGGTCGTTATGGAACAGTCCAATCGTATTGGTGCTGATATTGAAAACATGAAGCACATAGACTTGTCATTGATAAAGGAAGCGGATGTCAACCGTGCGTTATCGCTTATATAGCAGGATAAGGATGGTTTGCCGGTTCACCTCTATAGGAGGCCTTGTGTCATTACGTTCTTATAAAAAATGTGTAAAAATATCATTTCATGTTTAAAATTTACATGAGGATCCTATTTTTATTTTTTGACTTGTATACAAAAAACATTTGGGTTATAATAAAAATTGTTGTAAACGTCTTGAAATTAGCTTGTTATAAGGTTTTAATACCTGGTAATAAATAATATTTTTTATTTTCGGGTGGGGTAATCAAAATGAACAGACCTTGAAGCAATGGACAAGCGTAAAAAATGTAGCAGAAAGAGTTAGAAAGGTGTGCTTCAAATGAGTAAGTTTTTAGATCGGATATCAGAACGCGCAAAAGCGGATAAAAAAACAATCGTATTGCCTGAAAGTACCGATATTCGTACCGTAAAGGCAGCCGTTATGATTAGGGACAAAGGTATAGCGAATATCATTCTTGTCGGGGAAAGGGAGAAAGTTCAAGAACTGGCAGGCAGGGTTGATATATCCGGGATTGATATTGTTAACCCGGAGACATCAGATCGGTTTGATGATTATGCCAATACCTTCTACGAATTAAGAAAGCATAAGGGCATGACACCCGAAAAAGCCGTGGAGACAATGAAAAACCCTTTGTATTGGGGCGTCATGATGGTGAAAAAAGGAGAAGCCGACGGTATGGTTGCCGGAGCCATTAATTCTACAGCCAACACACTGCGGCCGTCATTGCAGATATTAAAAACCGCGCCGGGTACTAAGCTTGTATCGGCTTTTTTCATCATGGCTGTTCCCGATTGCGTTTATGGTGAAAACGGAGTATTTCTGTACGCTGACAGCGGGCTTGTGGAAAACCCGAACGCCGAAGAGTTGTCCGAAATCGCTTTATCCTCTGCGAAATCTTTTAAAATACTTGTTGAAGCAGAACCAAAAGTAGCCATGTTGTCCTATTCCAGCTATGGCAGCGCAAAAAGTGAATTAACCGAAAAGGTTATAGAAGCGACAAGGCTGGCAAAGGAAAAAGCGCCTGAAATAATATTGGACGGGGAGCTTCAGGTGGATGCGGCTATCGTTCCGGAGGTTTCAAAATCAAAGGCATCCTCAAGCCCTTTGAAGGGGATGGCCAATACATTGATTTTTCCGGATCTGAACAGCGGTAATATTGCATATAAATTAACCCAGAGGCTTGCCAAAGCCGAAGCATACGGCCCTGTCACCCAGGGTATAGCAAAGCCGGTGAATGATTTGTCCAGGGGGTGTTCCGCCGAAGATATTGTTGGGGTTGTCGCCATTACCTGTGTTCAGGCGCAGAACGTATAATACGTAATTTTTTTGGGGGGTTGCATAATGAAAATACTGATTGTGAATACGGGAAGTTCATCTTTGAAATACCAGTTGATCGATATGGTTAATGAAAAAGTTCTGGCAAAAGGGCTTTGTGAAAGGATTGGCCTTGGAAATTCCTTTGTCAGGCAAACAACCTTCAAAGATAAAGAATTTCGCAAAGAAATGGATATAAGGAATCATAATGAAGCCATAAAAGAGCTTATAAGCGCCTTAACCGACAGTGAATATGGCGTTATTCGTAGCATGGATGAAATCACTTCCGTTGGCCACAGGGTTGTTCATGGCGGTGAAAAATTCTATAAATCGGCCTTGATTAATGATGAAGTTTTAAAAACAATAGAAGAGTGCATTATTCTGGCGCCTTTGCACAATGGGCCTAACATGATCGGAATACAGGCTTGTAAATCCGTTATGCCCGAAACTCCGATGGTTGCGGTGTTTGATACGGCTTTCCATCAGACCATGCCGAAGAAGGCTTTTATCTATGCGCTGCCTTACAGTTTTTATGAGGAAAAGGGAATACGCAGATACGGCTTCCACGGAACATCACATAAATATGTTTCCGAGCGGGCCGCCTGTTTATTAAATAAGCCCTATGATGCATTGAAAATTGTTACCTGCCATCTTGGGAACGGTTCAAGCATCTGTGCCATAAAGAACGGTATTGCCGTTGACACCAGCATGGGTTATACCCCTCTGGACGGCGTGGCTATGGGAACCCGCTGCGGTTCAATTGATCCGGCTATTGTTACCAAGCTGATTGAGCATGATCATTATGACGCAGCCATGCTGAACGATCTGCTTAATAAGAAATCAGGTGTTCTGGGTATCTCCGGTATAAGCAGTGATTTCAGGGATCTGGATGAAGCGTCCGCAAAGGGTAATGAAAGAGCCGAGCTTGCTCTTGAGGTTTTCTCATACGATGTAAAAAAATATATCGGTTCATATGCCGCTGCGATGGGTGGTATTGACGCACTTGTCTTTACTGCCGGAATAGGTGAAAACAACAGCGGTATTCGTAAAAGAATTTTAACCGGGCTTGAATTTCTTGGCATAGAGGCTGATATGGAAAAGAACAATATCAGGGGACAGGAACTGGATATCAGCGTACCTGGAGCAAAGGTGAGAACTTTGGTGATTCCAACCAATGAAGAACTTGCCATCGCCAGGGAAACAGTAAAAATTCTAAGCCATTAGCAACAGACCACCTTACGCGGAGCCTGGTTCTGAAAAGACCAGGCTCCGCTGTTACTATTCAGATGTACAGTCAGGTAAACATAGCGGGT
>CAZSVI010000137.1:0-9223 GCA_964610205.1 uncultured Oscillospiraceae bacterium | reverse complement strand
CCGTCGGGAACCTCGGCCTATGAAAAACGCGGAATCGCGGTTACCGTCCCGGAATGGCAGACTGAAAATTGTATACAATGCAATCAGTGCTCTTTTGTCTGTCCGCATGCGGCGATTCGTCCATTCCTTCTTAACGGGGATGAAAAGGGAAATGCACCCGAAGGGTTTGTTACCAAACCTGCTATCGGCGGTCAGCTTAAAGGTCTTGAGTATAAAATTCAGATCAGCGTCCTTGATTGCACCGGCTGCGGAAATTGTGCCGATATATGCCCGGCAAAGGAAAAGGCCTTAATTATGAAACCTCTTAAATCTCAAATGAATGAAGTTGAAAACTGGGAATATGCGTTTAATAAAGTTTCCGTAAAGGATGATCTTATGCCGTTGACAACTTTAAAGGGCAGTCAGTTCTCACAGCCTCTGCATGAGTTCTCAGGAGCCTGTGCCGGTTGCGGTGAAACTCCATATATTAAGGTGGTTACCCAGCTGTTCGGCGACAGGATGCTTATAGCCAATGCAACAGGCTGTTCTTCCATCTGGGGAGGTTCCGCTCCTTCAACAGTATATTGCAGGAATAAGGAAGGCAAGGGTCCTGCCTGGGCGAATTCGTTGTTTGAGGATAATGCCGAATACGGATACGGTATGGCGGTTGCCATACGGCAGATACGGGATGCGATAGAAGCTGACATGGAGGCCCTTATTGGAATGGATATTCCAAATGAACTGAAAGATGCTTTACAGGCGTGGATTTCGGGAAGGGAAGATGCGGAACTTTCCAAAAAAACTGCTGCGGCTATCATTAACATGGTTGACGCTAAGCCCATTGTAAATGAGGAGGCAAAAAAGTTTATTGACGGAATAATGGATAAGCGTGATTACCTGATTAAAAAATCTGTCTGGATCCTTGGCGGAGACGGATGGGCATACGATATTGGTTACGGCGGGCTGGATCATGTTCTGGCGTCGGGCGAAAATGTAAATGTACTGGTATTCGATACCGAAGTATACTCCAATACCGGAGGACAGTCATCCAAATCAACACCGACCGCTGCTGTAGCTAAATTTGCCGCTTCCGGGAAAAAGATTAAAAAGAAGGATCTCGGCATGATTACCGCTACCTATGGTTATGTATATGTTGCCCAGGTAGCTATGGGCGCTGACAAGAACCAGTTCCTTAAGACCATTATTGAGGCTGAAAAGTATGACGGGCCTTCCCTCATAATAGCATATGCTCCTTGCGTAAATCACGGTATCCGTGAAGGCATGGGCCGTACACAGGCCAGAACAAAGCAGGCTGTAGAGTCGGGATATTGGCATATGTGGCGGTATAATCCGAATTTGAAGAAGGAAGGCAAGAACCCGTTCATTCTCGATTCTAAGGAACCCACTGAAGATTTTCAGAAATTCCTGGATGGCGAAGTCCGGTATACTTCATTGAAAAAGACTTTCCCGGATATAGCCGACGAGCTCTATAAAAAAGCATATGAGGATTCCAGGGAAAGGTATGAAGGTTACAAGAAAATGGCTGATTAGTGAAAAGCCTTGAAAAAGAACCTCCGGTAATGACCGGAGGTTCTTTTAACAGTACTTCACCGTAACCGGGCAGGGGTATAAATAGTGAATCCTTCATATTTACAAATGTAAAGAAATAGCTTAAAATCATATTGGCTGAACAATTCCAGGTAAAAAGTTTTTACAGTCCGTTACTTATAGTAGGTTACATATTTTCAATATTGGTTAACGCGCATGTACAGTATGGAGCCTATACATCACTTAGATTTTCTGTTGGCAGCCATTAAAGATATAAAAGGGTAGAAACAGGAGTGATAATTAAATGAGCACAATAAACAGGTTATTCAGAAAAGGGAAAAACCAGGATAAACTCACCATTGCGGTCTTTGTTGTCGGTATAGGTATTATTATTTTATTATTGTTCGGATCGCAGATAAAAAGCATGGTACAGAGTATTTCCGGAGGCTCCCGTAATGAAAAAACAGAGTTGTCGGGAACCGACATCGTTTTTGAAGTGGGGAAAATATATACAGCAGAATATATAGGTGACGATATTATAAAAATTTCGGATAGAAACGGGCAATCTGTTGTCTTTGCCGAATTGGAGCTACAGGGTAATCAGATGAGAGTATTTGAGGATAAAGACGGAAAAAGACATAAATTTTATGTTTCGGGTTCCGTAACTTATATGGGAACGGTTGAGTAAACCGTTCTTCTGCAGGCTCTTGCAAATGCGGCGATAGATGCTGAAAGGCAAATAGTTACGATTCTGTAATGGACTAAATCAATTTCATAAGCAATTGTAACACACCGTTATATACAATGGGTTAAAAAAGATATGAGTTTGATAAAAATTGAAAAGAAGCCCGGATCAACATTAAAATATGCCGTATTCATTCCATTTATTATTATCGTATTCGTCATACCAATTGTCACGCTGCATATTCATGTAACGCATAACGAAGAAATGCGGCAGGTTTTTATAAAAACACAAGGGTATGACGATTATTTTCATCTGGTAAAAGTGCTTTTTTTATATCTCTCCGTCCTTCTGCTCTTTGCCGTTTTTTTGATCAAAAAAAATAATGAGGCTTTGTTTCCCCGGGTTTTTCTGTTTTTCATTCCATACTGTGTCCTCACTATCTTTTCAATGTATTTTTCAAACTATAGGATTTCGGCGGTATTCGGGATTATTGATCATTATGAGGGAGGACTGACACAATTAAGCTATTGTTTTATCGCGGTTTTCTCTTATTATCTGATATCAGTGGAAAAAGATATAATAACTATTATTAAATTTATGTTAACAGCATCAGTGGCAGTTGCTGCTGCCGGCATTTTCCAGTATGTGGGAATACTTCCTGTGGAGCTGCCCTATACGGTATCCTCCTTGATTGGAAACTCCAACTATGTAGGTACATATGCTGTTCTGCTCCTTCCAAACGCATTAGCTCTGTTACTGCTTGAAACCGGATATATAAAAAGATTAGTCCAAATACTTGTGTATATTGGCTCAGCGGTATTTTTGCTTTTTGGATCTATGTCAAGAACAGGGTACATTGGTTTTATCGTCATTATCCTTCTTTTTACTGTTTTCCTGCGAAAAGAAATCCTGAAGAATTACAGGTGGTTTTTAGTTGCAGCCGTATACGCAGGAATAATCTTTGTGCTTATGAACGCAGTATCAAAGGGCTTATTGATAGATGAATGGAGAAGTATAAACCCGTTCTCTGCCGAACGGCATGATAGCAGGCTGCGTTTTGAGGATATCCGGTTAACAGATACGGAAGCGGTAATAAAAACAAACCGGTGGTTTCTGGAAATACAGAACAGGGGAGACGGATTCAACTTTTTTAATGAATACGGAGAACCGGTTTTATATGAAAAAAATCCTGGTGATGAAATAATACAGTTCGTGAATGAACCTTATTCAAATATCATGGGACTAACAAAAAGACGGGAGGATTTTGAATGGCTTATTCTAAATATGGAAGGAAAGGATATTGAATTTGTAAAAACAGACGAATATTTTAAAATAGTCGGATATAATGGGCTGGTAACGGATATTGAGCCGGTGGAGTCATTTGGTTTCGAGGGTCTGGAATCATTTGCGTCAGGGAGGGGGTATATATGGTCAAGAGCCTTGCCGCTGTTGAAAAATTCTATATGGATTGGATATGGCCCGGATACGTTCACATACTTTTTTCCGCAAAATGATATTGTGGGGAAATTGAACTATGGAGCAATATGGATTATTATAGGCAAGCCACACAACTGGTATCTGCAAACAGCACTTGGCTCGGGAATTCTTTCACTTCTCTTAATACTGTCAATTTTAATGTTCTATATGGTAAAAGCAACAAAATTTCTTTTGAAAGCCGATAAATCCGGATTGTTATATGAAGGAGAATTTATACATAAACACAGCAATACAAAAATCATATGCTGCGGGATCCTTCTGTCTGTTACAGGATATTGCATTACCGGTCTGTTCAACGATAGTGTGGTTGCGGTATCGCCGATATTCTGGATGCTTTTAGGGTTTGGTCTGCGGATTGTCGTAACCGGGTTTGACAGTGCTCTAAGTATGGTTAGTACGGATCATATTTGACACCATACGGCAAAAGATACAACGGGGCAAAGTTGGGCAACTGCACCATCTCTATAGGCTGCTTGCAAGCATTCTGTTAAAAATCCTGAATCTTCGGAAATCGATGGAATGGTATGAGGTGATTGCTTGCATATTTGTCAGTGTTGATATAAGATTAATCTAAAATCTATAAAATTAACTGCACAGCGAGGTGCATATGATAAAATTTGTATCCTGGAATGTTAACGGAATAAGAGCCAGCATGACAAAAGGCTTTATGGATTTTTTCAGACAAGCTGATGCCGATATATTTTGCATACAGGAAACAAAGGTACAGCAAGGCCAGATTCAGTTGGATGCGGAGGGTTATTATCAATACTGGAATTATGCCGTGAAAAAAGGGTATTCGGGGACAGCGCTGTTTTCAAAAGAGAAACCGATATCTGTTGCGGATGGCATCGGAATGAATGTACATGACAGTGAAGGCAGGGTAATAACGGCTGAATATGAAAGGTTTTATCTGGTAAACGTGTACACCCCCAATTCACAGAGGGAGCTGGCCAGGCTGGATTACAGGATGCAGTGGGAAGACGACGTCCATGCGTATGTAAAGAATCTGGACAGTAAAAAACCGGTTGTTATTTGCGGGGACTTTAATGTTGCACATAACGAAATAGACTTGAAAAATCCATCTTCCAACCGTAATAATGCGGGCTTTTCCGATGAAGAAAGAGGAAAATTGACGAGCTTTATTAACAGCGGTTTTACCGATAGTTTCAGGTATTTGTATCCGGATAAAAAGGATGCCTACACCTGGTGGTCCTATATGTTTAAAGCCAGAGAAAAAAATATCGGATGGCGTATAGACTATTTTCTTGTTTCCAACCGCATAAGAGAAAGCATCAAGGATGCGGTAATCTATAAGGATATTCAAGGTTCCGACCATTGTCCCGTAGGATTGAGAATTGAACTGTAGAGCGCCCGAAGGATATGTTCTCATCCTCTCCAGTGAACTCGTATAAACCGATATGTTAACAGAAAAACAGTTTATGTTTTGCTGTTAATATTCTCTGATACCTTACCGCTGGTATAACTGCGGCCTTCATCCGTCAGCATGTCCCGCAGGCTTAAAAGAAGGTTTTTAAGCTTTCCGCGAATTCCGCCGGCTGTACTCCGGACCCCCGGAAAAATTGATGGTGTGCCGGTTGTCGTTGGAATACCCATGCTGAAGGTAACGGAACCAAGCATTGATGATTTTGTTGCCGCATTCAAGAGAGATATTCCAATTGCGGAGACGGCGACTCCAGCGGCCATTTCCGTGGCGTTGGCTTCAATGGGAAGGGGAGATTGCTCCTGAGCATATACTTCCCCTGTCTGTGTCCAGAAATTATCCGGAACGCTCATATAGATGAACTCAATAAAATCCATTGAATCATTTCTCAATTCCAGTACGAATGCCGGAATGTGATCAGGCGACTGTTTTTTTTCGGAAATCATAGCCATCAGGCCTGAAACATTACCGCTGAAAAAATTCTCATCCCCCGGGACAGAATACTGATATGTGAATTTGCCGTTAATAAAGTAGTGCTGCTTATTCATAAAGGCATTTTTATCAAAAGTAAGCCATAGCTCCAGATCATATTTTTCTTCAATGTTTGGTGTTCGTGAATCCGCAGCCGTTATTTCAGATCCGACGTGTACCTCTTTACCATCAGTAAAAGTAAATTCAAATTTGTCCACTACCTTAAAGTGCGGGTTTGAAAATGGTTCAGCGGATATAAGCTCTGTGGTAAATTCTTTCGGGTCTGAAGTAACATCGGCCTGAACCTTGCCGGTTGCGGCCATGGCATGATTAAATCGGGAAAAATACAGAATATATAGCAATATATAAAGGGAATGTAAAATAAATTTTCCGGCTGTCTTTTTAATCATCATACTACACCATCCAGTCCATGATAATTCCAAAAAGAATCGAGAAAATAGTGCCCGAAAAAAAGGGAAGGGACTTTATTATATGCCATTTACCGGAGCCGCGTCCCAGGGCGTTGCCAAGCAACATCCCGGAAATTGCAAGGGTTGTGCAGTAATAAACATCCGCGATCTGCCATTCTAACCAGAGAAAAGAAACCACCAGCAAAACGCAAAAAGGAAGACTGATCAACCAGATGTCATATGGGCTTTGATAGTTGTCCGGATTTAATTTATTTTTCGAAATCAGCTTTCCGGCTCCGATAATATACAACACTGTCATAATTAAAAAAACCACAAGACTGTATAGAAGAGTAATTATAAACCCGGCAAAAAAACTGTGCGTTCCGGCTGAGGAAACCTGGATTCCAATGAAAACAGAGAAAAGAAGAAACATAATACCAATCAGAATCAGTTTGAATTTTGACAAATTTTTCACCTCACAAACCTATCTTAAGGACCAACTGCCAGAACACAAGAAAAATCAGGCCTATCAAAGCAGCAAGCACAGGAGCCAGGAATGTTGTTCCCCTGGTTAGTCCTCTTATACCGGAGTAAACAGGAAGCAGGGTTGCAAGAAGCCCTACTGTGCCAAATGCCACTGAAGAGGAATAACCAAAAAAATTATATAAAAGCCCTAAAATTAAAGAAAAAGTTTTATATGTATGAGAAAGCGCGATACATGAGATCCCCAGTTGTAACCTTATATTTTTCCCAAAAACCGTCAGCAGCATTGACATTAATATTCCTGTCAAAAACACAACGACATACCCTGCGATAAGGCCAATAAAAGAAAGAAGGACTATTTTACCCGGAGGATAGCCGGACTGCCGGTGCCGGTCAAGGCCGACCTGGAGAAAAAATAGCATCCATGCGAAAGCAGGGAGAATAAGATCCAGATACCATTTATGTACCTGTCCGTCAGTCAGAACAGAGGAAGGATTCAACATAAGGAAGATTATATGTTTAATACTTTCGATCCTGTTTATCTTGTCAGGGCATAATATCTCACAATTTTCCCCATTCATAATTATTACCTCAAAAAAGATCTGATTAAAGTATATTCAATAGTTTTCCTGATTTCAATAGTTTTAAAATTATATTTTACCTATATTTTATCATTGTTAACGCCCGGCGGGGGAACCCTTCCTTACCAGTTCAAGAGACAGGACATCAACCAGCCCCGGAATTTCAGTATATAAGGCGCCAGGAACCAGAGGGATTCTTTTTTGAATGTATTCTTTCCCTTCTAAAACAAGTATATCCAGTGCCTCAAACTCATTTCCCCGATAAAACAGCTTAAACTCACGGGCAAATAAGCCGGTAATGTTTGATTCGTCCATAGAAAGGGTATCTATTTTACCGGAATACGCATACCCTTTATTCTGCTCAAAATAATGATAATTGTATAAGTAGACATTTTGATCCTGATAAAGATATATTTTTGGCTTTTGATAAGTTTCATATGTTGATTTTATAAAACTGTCAAATGTATCAGTGCGTACCCTTGCACCGCAAAAATTGCTGTATATGCTGTTACGGTTATATGAGGAATAACCATACCACAAATTACCCAGCAAAATGATGGAATCCTCCGGGATTCCTCTCAGTAAACCCGCGTCGATAGATTGTTCGACAATCTGCCGCTGATAAGTTGAGCGGTTTTTATGGATCAGCACATTTCTGTTTCCCTGAAGGCTGAAAAGGTGTAAAATTACAAGAACACCAACGGTTATAGTTTTAACTGCGGATTTGGCCTGATAACAATGAATTAATGAAATTATCCATTCGAAAAGAAAGTAAAAAAGGAGCAACAACCCAAATCTCGTCATATACACAGGCAGATATCCAAGTCCCCATATCAGGCTTTCCTGGTATTTTGATGAAAAGCTGATAACAAGGCTCGGACAGACAACCAAAAGAAGCGAAAGCCATAGCAGAAAGCCTTTATTTTCATGACTCCCGTCCTTATCCTGAAAACGTTTATAAACTAAAACCAGCAAGAAAGCAAAAATAATTGATGAGAATATATCCATAAGGGTTATGCCGCCAATTGTTTTCCAAAAGTCAAAAATAAATTCCCCCTGCTGGTTAAAAAACAAATATGCATGCGGAACAACGGGAAAAGACGCCACCACCTGTTTCAGAAAAGTAACCGCTATTTTACGAATGTTAAAGCTGAATTGTATCCCCTGATATTCTGATACTGCAAATATGGATAAAGATACATAAATAGCAAAACACGATATTGCGGCAATAAAATATGGAAGGGAAACATGTAATGCTTTTTTAATCCTGTCTCTCGCGGAGCCTTCGAAAAGGTAGTATACAGTCAGAGGGTACACCGGTACGAGAAGGTACGATGATTCATATATTAACAGGCTAAAAAGGTAAAGAAAAACACTGAAGATAAGGCAGCGCCGTTTCCTGTTATCCATATATTTTTTAAGGTATATCAATGATAGCGACAGGTAAATAACCAG
The DNA here is from genome assembly GCA_964610205.1 of uncultured Oscillospiraceae bacterium. Lineage (GTDB taxonomy): Bacteria > Bacillota > Clostridia > DSM-8532 > DSM-8532 > CAZSVI01. Next base: position 673 of record CAZSVI010000137.1, on the reverse strand, counting down.
GGTCTGAATAAACATATAGTAGCTTGTTACGGCATCATCATACCGGGTCAGGAACAGGAAAACCCCGGGGTAAAGAAGCATAATCATATAAAAAAGCCTTTTTGAACCGGAATATACTTTTACCATTGCCGCGAAGCTAAAGATGGCAAGGATATTCATAGCCAGTATAAAAATTCTGTACTTTGTAATATTGTTAAAAATGAAAAAGACCAAAAACCGCTGTAAGACATGAAGCGGATAAAGTCGGCCGACACTAATGGAGTATTTTAACTGGTTTGAAAGAACCCCGGGTTCATACCGGATAAAAGCGTATAAATCACGGGTAACAGTGTCATCCCCATAATACCAGCAGGAAAGAACGGGATAAAGGTTGATCAGGATAAAACCGTACATAATAAGGTCAAAGCGATGCCTGATAATCCATTTCCGAAAAGCAGCATATTTTGTATTTCTGTCAATGGACTTTTTATAGATAGTATCTTTTGTCATAAAACCTCCATAGAAATCATATTATATATTTTATATTTCCATGTCAATTTTTAATTATATATATTATATATAAAATGAAAAAAGTAATTGGGATGAATTGATACTGAAGGAGGTATCTCTTTTTTTATTTTATATTGCGCATGTGCCGTTTTGCTTGCAAAAATTTCGGCACGCGCTCAATTCA
>CAZSVI010000136.1:0-9268 GCA_964610205.1 uncultured Oscillospiraceae bacterium | reverse complement strand
AATGGCTGAAAGGATTCTGCGAGATGGAATTATTTAGTGGGTGTTAAACAAGCGGAGACATTACCGTATATGCACAGTATCAACAAGATATTCACTTTCATTTATGCCGATATACCGGCGAAACATACAAAATCTTCATTCCTGTCTGTTAAAAAGCTGCAAGGCAATAAAAAGCTTGATAAAGTTGTAAACATAATGTAAGCTATATAAGTCGAACATATTTTTATGTCATTATGAGAAAAGCGAAGAATCTTTTCCTGTGACATGTTCAAAATCCTTCGCTGATATTCGGATGACAGATTTATACATCTAAATTTAGCTCAATTTATTTAAAGACGGTAAAACAGAAAGAACAGTCATAAGCAAAAAATATACACAAATGAAAAAGATATGTTTATCGGGAGGAAAAACATGGGGCTAGTGTTGGTTACTATCATAGTACCGGTTTTCAATGCGGAAAATACTCTGAAACGTTGTGTTAATAGTATATTGAGCCAGGAATATCAAAATACCGAAATTATACTTGTAGATGACGGAAGTACGGACAATAGTCTGGCGATATGTCTGGAATATGCAAGGAAGGATTCAAGAGTATCAATTGTTGCCAAAGAAAATACGGGTGTATCCCACAGCAGAAATATCGGAATATCAAGCGCTTTGGGCAAATATCTTCAGTTTGTCGACAGCGATGACTGGATTACAGAAAACGCGACAAAAGTTCTGGTGGAAAAAGCAGAAGAAGCACAGACCGATATGGTTATTGCGAATTTTTACCGTGTGATTAATGGGCGCAAGGCTGAAAAAGGAAACATAAAGAACAAAAGCATTATGGATAAAAAGGAAATTATTACACATATGATGAAGGAGCCCGCAAATTTTTATTATGGCGTCATGTGGAATAAACTATATCGAAGAGACATAATCACAGCACACAGAATAGTTTGCTGCACGGATATCAACTGGTGTGAGGATTATCTGTTTAACCTTGATTACATACGATATGCCGAAACTTTTGTCGCTGTGAACGTACCGGTTTATTATTACGTAAAAACCAAAAACAGCCTGGTAAGCAAAGAATGCAATCTTAACAGTACTATAAGAATGAAGATAAAGCTGTTTGAATCATATAAGGAATTGTTTGAAAGTATGGAACTGTATGAGGAACACCGGGTACAGATGGTAAGGTTTTTTATCTCATATGCCAGGGACAATAATGTAGGGTATGTTTTCCAGCGTAAAGGAAAAAACACTTATATAAATCAAAAAACAAAGACAAATAAAAGGAAGATAAATTAACCGGTTGATCTGTAAAAAGCAAAGAACGTACGGATTCTGCCATATTATTATGAAGCATGTGTTTTCTATCAGAGAATTACTAACAATTCCCTGCCTCACCAAGAAGACCCAAATCCCATAGCAGCCGGCTGCCTATGTATTTGTTCCGTATGTCCTTTGTTACAAGAAGTGCATCACGCACTTCATCCGCGGTATGTCCCAATTCCTCCGGTGTTACAGGAGCTCCCAAATCTAAAAGCGGCTTTTGCGCCTTGTGAAGAGGAGGCAGTTCTTCAGAGATAATCTCAATAATCTTGCTCCAATGGGCAAGAATAACCTAAAAAACCTGTCAGGTCTAGTTAGTATTGATTGATCGGTTTAATAGTTTGGCCGTGTACCCTTTTTTTAATTTATGAAAAGCCCATGTACATGAGACAATGATCATGATATCAAAAATGTAATTGAACAAAAAAAGCTGCTTGGCAGTATCGGCTTCTCCATTTCCCAAATAGGGCATAGGGAATTGTAATATACCTATTGCTGTGATTACCAGCAAAAGTTCAATACGGAATCTGGCTTCTCTGCAGCCTTTTTGCTTTTTATATTCAATCAATAAAACAAATAATGCAATGGAAAAGAAGGGTATGATGAATGCCAGTTTTTTAGGAAAAAATGAGTTTCTGAAATCCGACCATAAAGTAAATCTCCGGAATTGGTTTGAAAATTCACTGACGTCCGCTTTTTCGTATTTTCCTAAAAGACTTGCTGTTTGAAAGCTTTTCGATGCGGTATATTCCATTGCTTTTAACAACCTGTCGGGCTGCGTCAGATAAAACTTTATCAGCTTCATGTTGCTGATTTTTTGGTTGAATTCCTTTTCAGTAATCTCAGACCAGGGAATGTACGTTACATATTCATTATCGGGAAGATACGCGTGTTTCCCTGCGTCTACAGCCAGATCACCGGATAAACCCAATAGTTCGAGATCCTTTTCCGGATTATTTGAGTTCTTCAGTATTCCGTAAAACACCGAATTATACTTAGTATCTACACCGGTTGTTTTATTCATCTGTGCATATATTCCTCCTGTGTAAAACAATAATAAAACAGGTATAAAAGCGGTAATACATCTGAATTTATTTAACCTGAGAGGTCTGTTGTAAAAGGGAAAGGTTTTGGTAATTATATATAGAACAGGAGGCAGGGCGGTAATGCACTGTAGTTTGGCTCCGAGAAACAGAAAGGAAGCCGCGAAAATAAAGAAGGCTTCTTTAAAACCAACGGGTTTTGTTTTCTTAACAGCGTATAATACTGAAGCGATAAACATCAAAAGCCCTATAATCATCATCGACTCCCCATACAGACTGTTAAACCAGATTAAATAATTGCCATCCAGGAGAATAAACAATGACAAGAGGCTTATAAAGAAAAAGGTTGAAAGGTCTTTGATTCCGCACCATTTCAGGCATACGCATAACAGGGTAATATACAGGAAAGAATATACAACCGCCAGAATTTTTGTACTGAAGTGCGCTTTTCCCATAAACGTACAGACGGCCTTTGCAACAGCAATAGGGTATATCATGCTTGTTGTCGGAACTAATCCTGAAAATCTCAGGAGATTGACAGGAGTCATCTCATAGTCGGTAGTTACATAATGAAAAAATCTTACATCTCTGTCTGCCGTATTGTTTTTTACATCTTTTAGACCCGTAACATCCATGATTCTTTGAAAATCGCCCTGATCGGCAATTCCCGGCATTGGAGGCAGATAAAGAACATATAAAACAATAAAAACTGCGGCGGTGGATATAAAAATACCAGGTTTCCAGCACCCGGCGTAATTAGGTTTCTTAACATTGTTCCTTCGTGGCATCACAATTTTCTCTCCTGAATAAATTTATATTGCATATGTGCCTGTTTTGGCTATGCCAAAATAAATGGCACGTGTATCAGCTCATGTCTATATATGTTGAATTTCTAATTCAATATATATAGTATGACCCTATCAGAAGATAAAAATCCTTTATGGCCATATCATTTTAGCTTCAGTATTTCATTGTCGGACGGCTTCCGGTACGGTGATCATAAAACGCGTCAGGCCAGCGCTTCATCGAATGAGTTTAATTGCGCCATTCGTGCAATCTCTTATTTAACTGAATATATCACATATCCGGTGAAGCAACAGGTAAAAATATTATACATTCTGCACAAATAAATTGTACAGAGTTTCCTTGCCGTATGGTATTTTTTATATGTAACAGACAGTAAAGTGTTTCAAGTGGAATCGGGAGGTAAAAATAAATGCCTGAGGCAAGGGTAACAATCAAGAATGGTCTATCTTACTATAAAAAATTCATACCGATGTATTTAATGATGGTTCCAGGTCTGGCATATCTTCTTGTATACCGCTATATGCCAATGGCAGGGCTCACCATTGCATTTCAGCGTTATACGATTACAAGGGGTTTATTTAACAGTCCATGGGTGGGATTTGAGAATTTCAGCAGATTGTTTAACTCCCCGAATTTCAAGCTGATATTGACAAATACCGTAATAATAAGCTTATACAAAATTATTTTCGAGTTTCCGGCGCCCATAATACTGGCATTATTGCTAAACGATCTAATGAGTGTTAAATTTAAGAGAGTTCTTCAAACCGCTTATTATCTTCCGCATTTTATATCATGGGTTGTGCTGGGCAATATTGTGTTTATCCTTATAGCTCCCAGCAGCGGCGCTATCTCAAGATTATATATGCAAATCACGGGACATTCCCAGCTGGATTTGATGATGAATCCGAATACCTTTCGCGGCCTGCTGGTAACCCTTGATATATGGAAAGAGGTTGGATGGGGCAGTATTATTTACATTTCTGCTTTAAATGGTATAGACGTTAATCTGTATGAAGCATCAAAAGTTGATGGCGCAAACAGAAGACAGCAACTGTATTACATTACGTTACCCGGCCTTATCCCTGTTATAATGACTATGCTTCTGCTGCGCATAGGACGGATTATGAATGCCGGTTTTGAGCAAATTTTTATCTTGCAGAACAACATGGTATATAAGGTTAGTGAGATATTGGATACTTTTATATACAAGGTGTCTTTCCTGCAGGGACAGCCCGCAAGAGGCGCGGCGGCCGGGTTGTTTAAATCAATAATCGGCCTGGTGCTTGTTGTCGGCACGAATAAACTGGCTAAACGCTTTGATCAGGAGGTGATTTAACTTATGCGCAAATCCAATCCCCGCAAACTAACGTTTGGGCAGTATGTTATACGCATAATGTTGATTTTGCTGGCTGTTTGCACTCTTTATCCATTCTGGTATGTGTTGTGCTTGTCATTAAGCACATATAAAGATACAATAGGAAAAACGTTGATTTTTTACCCTATAAATTTTACATTAAGCAGTATACAATATGTCCTTAGCACATCGGATTTTCTTAACATATACAAAAACACTTTGTTTGTTGTCATAATGGGTATCATATTGGGTCTGACGATGACAATACTGTTCGCATATCCTCTTTCACGCAAGGTGCCGGGTAATCGTTGGATATCCTTTGTTGTTTTTTTTACTCTCTTGTTCCACGGAGGCATGATACCTACATTCATGGTAGTTAAGGCCACTGGTCTGTTAAACTCATTATGGGCTTTAATATTACCGCGACTTATGGATCCGTTCTATGTTTTCCTGATGCGTAATTTTATGAATTCGATCCCTGAAAGTCTTGATGAGGCAGCCAGCATTGAAGGAGCCAGCTCTATCTGGATATTGGTAAAAGTAATACTTCCGCTGTCCGGGGCCGGCATTGCCACAATAGGCCTTTTCTACGGTGTATTCTACTGGAATCAGTTCTTTGATGCATTGCTGTACATAAGCTCCCGTGAAAAGTGGACGGTACAGGTGCTTCTGCGTGAAATACTGATTTCAGTGCAGCCTGACATATTAGGCTCGGGCATGACGGGAGCGGCGGAAGACCCTAGTGTAAATATGGCTGTCACCGTTAAAATGGCTACCGTTACCGTCGCTATTGTACCGATAATGCTTCTCTACCCGTTTATACAGCGTTATTTTGTTAAAGGTATCATGATAGGCGCTATTAAGGGGTGAGTGCGTCATTGTATTATTTTGCATTATAATGGCCGTTATAATTATTGTACATTTTTTAATGTTTGTGTGGTCAAAGGTGTCATAGGAAGGAGGTTTGGAAGAAGACACATTGATTGGTGATGAGTTCAAAAGCTACAGTAAAAAGGAGGTTTGTAAATGAAAAGGAGTATTTATCAAGTATTTTTGTTTTCGTTGATTATGGGAATAGCGCTTTCCGCATGTGCCCCTGTGCCTGCAAAAGAAACGGGAAAACCGGCTGAAACCCAAAATACTGAAATCAATAATGAGCCCATAAACTTAACAATTGTAATCCGCCACATAGGGTTCACCAAGGATAACAACAATATGATTGCACAGGAGCTCAACAAACGTATGAATATGAACATTAATTGGGAACTAAAGCCTTCTGAGCAATATCCGCAGCAATGTACAATTCTGATCGCATCCGGTAATTACCCGGACGCGATGGAATACTGGAGTTCACAGTATCCCAATGAATTGCAACAGATGGCGGACGACAGAGTAATCCGGCCTCTTGATGATTTAATAACAAAATATGGACAGGAATTTACCGAAGAAGTGCGTCCTGACTTTACCTGGTTTAAATCCAGCACCGATGGACTGCGTTATACGATTCCCACCCGGTATCAGGAAACATTGAATAATTCGGTTTTGCAGATTAGATCAGACTGGCTTGAAAAATTAAACCTTAAGGTTCCTGATACATCTGATGAAATGTTTGAAGCACTGACCGCTTTTATGGAAAACAGTGATATGCTGGTAGGTAAAGGTAACCAACTGATTCCATATGGCGGCATTCAAAACTGGGGATTGGGCCTGCAGCAGCATATTTTCTCTGAGAATGGCTTTGTTGCGGATTGGAATCTGGTAGATGGTAAGGTTGTATATTATGTTAATATGCCAGGATACAAGGAAGCATTGCGCACCATGCGTAAATTTTACCAAAACGGTCTTATTGAACCGGAATACCCTCTAATGAATCGAGAGCAGTATCTGGAAAAATGGTATCAAAACAAATACGGCAGCTGGCAGAATTATGTAGATAATCTGGATCCCGTAAGCCATGTCTATATGCCAATTTATATCAGCGCTGTTCCTGAGGCTGAAATGGAATTCATTTATCCGTTCCCTGACAGAAATGGCGTACGCCGTATCAAAGGGAATGTAATGAAATATCATGCGGTTATATTTGCCGAAACGCCTGATGATAAAGCCGCGGCGGTTGTTAAGCTGATGAACTATATGGTATCCGAAGAAGGTTCGGATCTGGTTGAGATGGGTATTAAAGATGTGCATTGGAAAGAAGATGAAACCGGGAAAGCGATTTTCGAAGCGCCATCCACAAATGAGGAAAAGGGGAAGATTGGCTTCTACAGCTACAACTGGTTTTCCAAGCGCTGGTATTTCCCCAGATGGAACAGCGACATTACATTAAACACCGGTAAAGAATATGCACAATACGCAGTAATACCGCCTGTGAACGCAACAACTCCGGAAGCGTTGGCTAATGGCGCCGTATTGTCCGACATCGTGAGTACATCCGAAACCGAGTTGATTTGTTCTGCATCAATCACGGATTTTGACGCGGCATTTGATGCCTACGTTAAACAATGGAATGATTCGGGAGGAAAACAATGGACTGCTGAAATGAATGATGTTTACAATCAAAACAAATAGGTTATTTAATTTTTAATAGGTTACAATCCCGATGAAACTATGTTTTCATCGGGATTATATTAAGACCGGCTTCTAAGATGAGGGGATGAGGTTTTATGGTAAGCAATAAAAAAATGATTTCCACCCATTGCCGTAATTATGCAATCGTGCCAAAAGATCCGCCGAATAACGGAATTCTTTTTGTGGATCATTCAAGGATCGGAAGGAGCGGACATTTGGGCCACGCTTTAGTAGAGTACGAGGATAATAAGATATTGGCCTTCTATCCGAATTGTTCTGATGACAAGGAAGGGCATTCAGCCATAGGATGGATGGAATACAAGCGTTCAGAGAATGGAGGCATAACATGGAGTGAAGCATATACGTTGGACTATTCCAGGGAATTATTCAATGAAAAAAAAGGAGTATCGTCTTTTAGTGAAAAAGCTGTACGGGCATCAGACGGAACAATAGTGTTGTTTAATCTGGTTTGTGATATTTCTTCCAATGCCGGTTGGGAACCCTTTTTGATTCCGACCTGTATTAAAAGCAGGGATGGCGGCCATACATGGACTAAAGCCCGGAATTTGAGTGACAAACGCGGAAGAATATACGATGCCATCTTTCACGGAGAGGAGATATTTGTACTTGAGTTTTGTAATGACGCAACGGATACATGGACAGGTAATGCGGAAAGCCATATCTACTGCCTTTATGTCAGTGATGATTATGGAAATAGTTTTACCAGGCGCAGTGAAATACCCCTTGCGACCTATGGCAGGGGATATGGAACAATGGAGGTGCTGAGGGATGGTTCTATCATTGTTTATGTATATAATATAAATGATGAGAAAAATCCTGACTATATTATCAGTAAGGATAGGGGATACACATGGTCGGATACCGGAACATCATATTTTGTAAAAAAAATAAGAAATCCTCAGATGGTACATATAGGCGATTATTATTTCATGCATGGTCGCAGCGGAAATTCAGGCGAGGCTTCAGGGAATTTTGTACTCTATTCCTCTATGGATGGGATGACATGGGATGCCGGTACATATCTGAGAATGCAGGAAGCAGGTCATGGATCATATTCAAATAGTCTGGTTACAGGAACGCTTAATCCGGACAAATCAAAAAAACTACTGATACAATCCTCACATGCCTACGAAGGGAACAAAACCAATATACTTCACTGGTGGATTGAAAATATTTCCGGCGCTTGATTGATAAACAAGCAATATTGTCAGTTGATTCCAACCTTTGTAATAGAATCATAACATCAAATAATTAGAGAACATAATACTGGAAGGAGGGTATGATTCAGTTTATATCATACAAAATAGTTATGAATACAGTATTTGAGAAAATATATCTTTCCGGAATTATACCGGTAGTGAGTATAGAATGTGCCGCTGATGCCGTCAGCCTGGCAAAAGCAATGCTAAAAGGCGGCCTGAGTGTTATTGAGATAACTTATCGTACAATGGCCGCCGCAGAAGCAATGAAAGCTGTTTCACTGAATTGCCCTGAAATGATAGTAGGCGCAGGGACGGTGCTGACGAAAGAACAGGCGGAGCTTGCCCGAAAAATGGGCGCTGAATATGTGGTATCACCCGGATATGATGAAGAGCTTGCAGACTTTTGTAAAAATATCTGTATGCCGTTTATACCCGGCGTTGCGAACGCCACTGATATCCAGAAAGGGATTAAGGCGGGATTATCCGTTTTTAAATTTTTTCCGTCTGAACCCTTAGGAGGGCTTAAAACGATTAATTATCTTTCAGCTCCCTTCAGCCGCATCAAGTTTGTTCCGGCAGGGGGCATTGATTTTGACAATATCGCGGAATATCTGTCAAACGATCATGTATTTGCCTGCGCGGGCGGATTTGTAGCACGGGAGCGTCTTATCAGAGAAGGTCAATGGGACAAGGTTACCGAACTTTGTAAAAAGGCGATAAAAACCTCACTGGATTTTAGAATAGCTCACGTGGGGATTCATTTTTCCTGCGGGGAAGACGCGCAAAAGGCCTCGGATTGGTTTAGGGGTGTCTTTGATTTTGACATTGTAACCGGTGACAGCTCAATTTTTGCCGCCAGTGATATAGAGTTGATGAAAACAAGGTATTTAAACAAAAACAGGCATATTGCCTTATATGCCTCATCAGTGGAGCGTGCCCATGCCTGGCTTGAA
>CAZSVI010000135.1:0-9306 GCA_964610205.1 uncultured Oscillospiraceae bacterium | reverse complement strand
TTGTCAGAGTGTTTTAAATTCTGAATACTGAATTCTGGGTTCTGAATTCTTGCGGTTTTGCCGCGGTATGGTACTATAAACTCAGAAAAAAGAGAAGGGCTGCGTATTTACTTTATCTTTTTCCACTCTATAATTCTATACCTCTCTTCACAGTGCTTGCTTGTCCTGACAACTCTAAACTCTCTTCCCTTAAGCTGTGTAAGTATTACATAATTGTACTTGCCCTTTTTGTAATCATAGGAAACCCCATCATCCTCAAACAGTACAAAATCATTATATTCTTCGCCATAACACATTACGGTAATATCAAAGCGGGTATCCGAAGTCAGATATTCCACAGGCTTTGCCAGCGGCAGCAGCGTACCGTTTTTAATATATACGGGTATTCTATCCAGTGGTACATCCAGCTCATACCATGTGCCGCCTTTGTATTTCCTGTCCGTCCAAAAACAATACCAATCGCCTTCGGGCAAATATACCTTTTTCATGCTCTTTCCTGCTGTCACAGGAGCTACAAGGACATTATCCCCCATCATATACTCATCATCAATATTATATACATTATTATCGGAAGGATAATCCATAACCAATGCCCGGAAAGGTGAAATCCCTTCAAAACAGTATTTTGCAAAAGCGGAGTACAGATACGGGATAAAACTCATCCTCAGTTCAAATAACCTTTTGCATATATCCCGTACCTCCTCCATGTTTTCAAGCAGTTCTCCCGCATGGTTTTTGGCATAATCATACTGCAACCAGGGAGGATGCGGTGTTCCCCATGCATTAATGGAGACCTGCGGAGAAAATATGACTGTTTGAACACGGCGTACCAAATCCTCAAGTGAACTACCGCGGCGCACCTCAGGCGTCCATAATAGCCCTGAAAAACCCATATTTGACACCCCACGTATGAAATCACCGTGATCATACAAATCACTGTACAGCACGAAAGGCAGAGGTGCGGCAAGAGCATGTGAAGCTCTTGCCTGCCCGTACATACGCAAATTCTTGCCTGTAAAAACAGATAAGAGACATTTTTGATAAAGCACTCCAAGAAGGCTGTGCATTTGTTCGCCATCCATGCCCGACGGAAATATTGAACAATTGGGGAAAGACCATCCGTTCGTATAATCCGAACCATCGCATTCATCAAGCTTAAATCCGTCAATTCCTTTATCTGCCAGCTCTTTTCTGTGATATCCTGCAAACAGGGCCGCAGCATCATCCAGCGATAAATCCGGCACCAGTCCATCCCACACCTTATAATCTCCGGAATAGGGCTTAAGAGCATTATATAAAGGAGATGACGGATGGACAAATACATGCTCCCATAGATTAACACGGTAATGCATTTCTTTCAATTTGCCGAGAAATTCTTCGGGTTTGTCAAATCTTTTATCATCCCATTTGAACGAACATGAATAAACATGGCTTTGCCATCCCGGTTCCAGGCCGATTATGTCGCATGGTATTCCTTCCTTGCGAAAGCTCTCGGCAAGCTCCAGAATCTTACCGCTGTCATACCGTCCATATGCGCGGTACAATATGCCCAATCCGTACAACGGCGGCAGGCAGCCGCCTCCTGAAAAGAGGCTGTACCTTTGTACCGCGCTCTTTATATCAGGTCCTCCAAAAAAATATATATCCACACCCTTTACATGGGGTATTTCAATAGTCATGACTCCTTCTTCCCGGTTTTCCCTCACAGAATACAATTCATCGGTGTTTACGGCAATATTGCCGTTGTTTATGGCACTGTCTCCGGATATTCCCGCCTTTTTACTGCTGCCGCAGTAGAATGTCACATATCGTGCCGTATCCACGTATATTCCGTATCCCAGGGTAGATACATAAAAAGGAACAGGCGCATGGGTATCTCCCGTATCAGCAATTGGGTCGGCATTAGTCCGCAAATGCTTTTTCTTCTCCTTTTGATTGAAGGATTTTAACTGCAGCCCAAAACCATATATGTTCTCATCGCAGCTTATCGGAAGTTCAACCACACAGCCCCGCACGGTTGTTTTGAACCTGATATCCGTTTCTGAAACGGGAAACTCACCTGCCGGCATAAGCCTGTCAAGTTCTTCTCTTTTTATTCCTTCACTTCTCAATTTAACCGGCGTATGTTTCTCAGGTTTGCCAAAACGCATTCTCCATACACCGGATGCAATAGAATCCATAAATGTCTTTCCTCCTCATCCAAAGGCTATTTTCTGAAAATATTTTTTTCTACAACCGGACTTCTTTGCATGTTCCATAATGCTTCTGAATTTTTCAAAGCTTATGCTTGCTGATTATATATTAATCTCTCCGCTGTGTAAATATCAACTACGAAATCCTGATAATTATCATTTTTTTATGCTTTCCAGTATGAGATAATATGTTCGGTTATTGTCAATATTACTATGCATTTAAGGCCACTCCCGAAAGAGTGGCCTTTAGCGACAATATAACAAATAAAAAACTTCCGCTTCAACATCATCCCACCATTGACGTTAAAAACCGGTTTCCCGATTGTGTAACAAACGCCATCATAGCTTATGTTGAAGGTCTTCAGGTATAATGCGTTTACTTCTGCCTATCTTTGTCCACTGCCGCCTGTGCGGCAGCCAGCCTTGCGATAGGAACCCGGAACGGCGAGCAGGAAACATAATGGAGGCCCGCGTTGTGGCAGAATTCAATTGAAGACGGATCTCCTCCATGTTCTCCGCAAATGCCAAGCTTTATTTCCGGTCTGGTCTGGCGGCCTTTTTCAACGGCGATTTTTATCAGCGCACCTACTCCAACCTGATCGAGCCTCGCGAAGGGATCGGACTCATAGATCTTTTTATTGTAGTATTCCTCAAGGAACTTTCCGGCATCATCACGGCTGAAACCAAAAGCCATCTGAGTCAGGTCATTGGTACCGAAGGAAAAGAATTCGGCTTCTTTCGCAATTTCATCGGCTGTTATTGCCGCTCTGGGTATTTCAATCATTGTGCCGACCATATATTTCATTTGAACTCCGGCTTCTTTAATGATGGCATCTGCCGTAGCAACCACAATATCTTTTACGTATTTCAACTCTTTAACTTCACCGACCAACGGTATCATAATCTCCGGAATTACATTCATTCCTGAACGGTTTACATTGATAGCCGCTTCAATTACAGCTCTTGTCTGCATTTCAGCTATCTCCGGATACGTAACTGCCAGGCGGCATCCCCTGTGGCCCATCATTGGGTTGAATTCATGAAGATCGGCAACAATTCCCTTCAATTCGTCAAAGGAAAGATCCATTTCTTTCGCCAATAGCTTAATATCTTCATTTTCCTGGGGAAGGAATTCGTGAAGCGGTGGATCAAGGAACCGTATGGTAACCGGATATCCCTTCATCTCTCTGAACAGCCCTTCAAAATCAGCCCTTTGCATAGGAAGCAGCTTATTCAACGCTTTTTTCCTTTGTTCAACAGTACGGGCGACAATCATCTCTCTCATCGCGCCAATACGATCACTGTCAAAGAACATATGCTCAGTCCGGCAAAGGCCGATTCCTTCGGCTCCGAATTTCATTGCCTGCGCGGCATCCGCAGGAGTATCCGCATTCGTCCTTATCTTAAGAATACGTTCAGCATCCGCCCATTGCATTAAAATACTAAAGTCATCCGTCATTTCAGGTTCTATGGTTGGAAGCTGCTCACCATATACATTGCCGGTTGAACCATCAAGGGAAATCCAATCCCCCTCAGCATATTTACGTCCGTTCTTATCAGTAAAAACCTTCTCTTCCTCATGGATTTTAATTTCACCGCAGCCCGCAACACAACAGGTTCCCATCCCCCTGGCCACCACAGCCGCATGGGAGGTCATACCGCCACGGGCCGTTAAAATACCCTGGGAAACATGCATTCCCTCAATATCTTCCGGAGATGTTTCAAGACGGACCAGCACAATCTGTTTACTTCCTTTTGCATACGCATTTACAGCGTCCTCGGCAGTAAAATAAACCTTTCCCGTAGCTGCTCCGGGAGAGGCCGGTAACCCCTTAGCGATAATATTCGCGGCTTTCAGAGCCTTTGGCTCAAACTGAGGATGCAGCAGAGAATCCAACTGCTTCGGATCCACTTTCAGCAAGGCTTCTTCCTTTGTTATCATTCCTTCATTCACGAGATCAACCGCAATCCGCAGGGCAGCCACGGCCGTCCTTTTTCCGTTTCTTGTTTGCAGCATGAACAGCTTTCCGCGTTCTATTGTAAACTCCATGTCCTGCATATCACAATAATGATTCTCCAGTTTTTGCGCAATACCTATAAACTGATTATACGCCTCGGGATTTGTATCTTTTAACTGTTCAATGGACTGGGGCGTTCTAATCCCGGCCACTACATCCTCTCCCTGGGCATTCATCAGAAACTCACCATAAAGCTTCTTTTCACCTGTGGACGGATTTCTTGTAAAGGCAACACCGGTTCCGGAATCATTCCCCATATTCCCGTAAACCATTTCCTGAACATTTACCGCTGTACCCCAATCATATGGAATATCGTTCAAGCGTCTGTAAACTATAGCTCTCGGATTATCCCAGGATCTGAAAACAGCTTTGATGGCTTCCATTAACTGTACTCTGGGATCCTGCGGAAAGGGTTCGCCTTTTTCATTCCGATACAATTCCTTAAATTTTGCAACAAGATTTTTCAGGTCGGCCGCGTTCAGCTCGGTATCGTTTACAACCCCTTTTTCTTCTTTCATCGCATCCATGATTTTATCAAACTTAACCTTTTCTATTTCCATGACTACATCCGAAAACATAGTAATAAAACGTCTGTAACTGTCATAAGCAAACCTTGGATTTCCGGTTAAGCCGGCTAAACCTTCAATGACCGTATCATTGAGGCCGAGATTCAATATTGTATCCATCATTCCGGGCATTGAAGCCCTTGCGCCTGATCGTACCGATACCAGAAAAGGGTTTGAGGGATCCCCGAATTTTTTGCCTACAACTGCTTCCGTTTTGGCCAGACTTGCGTATATTTCTTTTTCTATTTCCTCCGCAATAACCTTTCCATCGTCATAATAACGGGTGCAGGCTTCTGTTGTAACCGTAAAGCCTCTTGGCACAGGAAGGCCAAGACCGGTCATTTCAGCCAGGTTCGCGCCTTTTCCCCCAAGAAGGTTTCTCATCGATGCATTGCCCTCATTAAATAAATAAACATATTTTGCCATATTTTTCCCTCCTATATCATCATTGGTTATATTCTTAACCATATATGTCTGTAAAAAATTATTTCCATGTAAGGAACATACATGCACTCATTACCAAAAATAATCATAGCATATGTTGGTTTTTCTAACAACCCAAATTGTTTGGATTTTGTAAAAAAACCGGACTATTGTCCGGTTTTTTATAACACTGCTATTCATTTTGTTCAACATAACCATATATTATAGCCCTGAAGCCTCGTTATATATCAAATTTCTCTTTCAGATACTCATCCAAATCCGAAACAGGAACTCTGATCTGACTCATGGAATCCCTTTCACGAATGGTTACAGCCTTGTCTTCCAGAGAATCAAAGTCGAAGGTAATACAAAAAGGTGTACCAATTTCGTCCTGACGGCGATAGCGCTTTCCGATACTTCCCGTTTCATCATATTCACAGACATAGTTTACCGACAGTTCCTCGTATATTTTATAAGCTTCATGTCCCAGCTTTTTTGACAAGGGCAATACGGCGATTTTAACCGGAGCCACCGAAGGGTGAAAACGCAAAACAATACGCACATCCCCACCGCCAAGATCCTCTTCGTCATATGCTTCACATAGCAGGGCAAGGGCAACCCTGTCCGCCCCCAGTGAAGGCTCGATGCAGTAAGGGACATATTTGTTGTTTGTAACGGAATCAAAATAACTCATATCTTCTTTTGAATATTCCATATGCCGCTTAAGGTCAAAATCCGTTCTGTCGGCAATTCCCCATAGTTCTCCCCAGCCAAAGGGGAACCTGTATTCAATATCAGTGGTCGCGTTGCTGTAATGGCTCAGCTCTTCCTTTGCATGATCTCTCATTTTGATACTTTCCCGCTTTACATTTAAAGATAACAGCCAGTTTAAGCAAAACTCCTTCCAATATAAAAACCATTCCATATCGGTACCGGGTTCACAGAAAAACTCCAGCTCCATCTGTTCAAATTCACGGGTACGGAAAGTAAAGTTACCCGGAGTGATTTCATTTCTGAATGCTTTACCGATCTGACCTATCCCAAAGGGAATTTTCTTTCTTGAGGAACGCTGCACATTTTTAAAATTTACAAAGATCCCCTGTGCCGTTTCAGGCCTGAGATAAATTTCATTTTTGGACTCTTCGGTTACTCCCTGAAAAGTTTTAAACATCAGATTAAATTTGCGGATACCTGTAAAATCCCTTCCGCCGCAGTTGGGACAGCTTATTTTGTTTTCCTCCATATATTGTGTCAAAGCTTCATTACTGAGGCCATCCGCCATCATGCTGATATTATTTTCCCTGTTCCAGTCCTCAATAAGTTTATCGGCTCTATGTCTGGTTTTACATTGCCGGCAATCAATAAGGGGATCGGAAAAACCGCCTACATGCCCGGATGCCACCCATACCATCGGGTTCATCAGAATGGCGCAATCCAGTCCAATGTTATAGGGATTCTCCTGGATAAATTTTTTCCACCAAAGCCTTTTAATGTTGTTTTTAAATTCCACACCTAAAGGGCCATAATCCCATGTATTAGCCAGGCCGTCATAGATTTCCGATCCCTGGAATATAAAACCTCTGTTTTTTGCCAAAGCGACAATTTTATCCATAGTTTTTTCAAAAGACATTGAATTTTCCTCCCTGCGGTTCCTCTAATCTGATATATAAAAAATGAACCTGATAAAAACTAAATTTTAAGTAACCCGTACCATCCTTATATATTTATGATGTGGATTCCTGATTGTTTCCCTCACGTTTTATCTTATGATAGCGTACTTTTCCCTCATTGATTTCATTAATTGCAATGGTAACATCCTTATTCGATTTCGAGACCGCTAATGGCTGCACTCCGCCTGTCAGCATCCGGGCTCTTTTGGCGGTTGCGATTACAAGGGTGTAACGGTTTTCCACTTTTTTTAACAAGTCTCCAATAGGTGGTTGTATCATATTTGATCACTCCTCTTATTATTATTAAACGTGTATATAGAAAGTTTAATTTATTGTTCCTGACCGGGAACAGATCTTTTATGCCTTTCTTCCTGCATTATAGAAAGAAATCTGTCCACAGATTCCTCAACAGTATGATTTATTATAACGTAATCATATTCTGAAATATGTTCCAGTTCTTTTTTCGCCTGACTCATCCTCTTTTCAATAATATCCGGAGATTCCGTACCCCTTCTTGTTATCCTGTTTCTAAGTTCTTCCAGATCCGGCGGGGTTATAAAAACAGAAATACATTGGGGATATTTCTTTTTTATTCTATCCGCGCCTTCCACCTCAATCTCCAGTATAACAACAGATCCTCTGCTCAGTTGTTCTTCTACATAATATCTTGGTGTACCGTAATAGTTACCGCAATACTCCACCCATTCAAGAAGTTTGTCTTCCTGAACCATCTTTTCAAATTCCTTTTGGGAAACAAAATAATAATTTTCACCGTCGATTTCTCCGGGTCTCGGCTTCCGTGATGTCGCTGAAACAGAAAAAACAACATCATTGTTTCTTTCACGCACAAGGGAAACTACCGTCCCTTTTCCAACTCCGGCCGGCCCGGATACTACAACCAGCAACCCGGAATTCATTCGGTGACCTCCTGATCCATTTCATCAATAACCGCCGGTTCATTCCCTTTACCACTAAGCCTGTGGGCAACAGTTTCGGGTTGAACGGCTGACAGGATAATATGATCACTGTCTGTTACAATCACAGCACGGGTTCTTCTTCCATAAGTCGCATCAATTAACATGCCCCTTTCCCTTGCCTCCTGAATAATCCGCTTAATAGGCGCCGATTCCGGACTGACGATTGCAATGATCCGGCTGGCGGATACGATATTACCAAATCCAACATTTATTAATTTCATATTCAAGCCCTCCATGTATTCGGGTTATGGGTTTAATCACCTATTCTATATTCTGTATCTGTTCCCTTAGCTTTTCAATTTCACTTTTCAAATCAACAACACTTTTCGTAACTTCAATATCATTTGCTTTTGAGCCTATTGTATTTACCTCCCTATTCATTTCCTGCAGAAGAAAATCCAGCTTTTTTCCTATCGGTCCGGTTGTTTTCAGAATGCTTACGAATTGATCAAGGTGACTTTTCAGGCGCACCAATTCTTCGTTTATGCTGCATTTATCCGCAAAAATGGCAATCTCCATAGCTATACGTGTTTCATCCACCGTGTTGGTTTCCATCAATTCGTTTATTCGTGCCTTTAATTTTTCTTTATACTCAACAACCACTAAAGGCGCCCGTTCACTAATCACTAATGTACTATCGTATATTATACCGCAGATTTCCTTCAAGCTTATCCTCAACTTTTCCCCTTCCGCCTCTCTCATGGAGACAAGCATATCAACGGCACTGTTAACAGCTTTCTTCAATACCAACCAGATGGTTTTCTCATCTTCTTCTTTTTTTTCAACACGGAGAATTTCAGGAAATCTCACAAGGGATGAAGCCGAAATATCATCCCTCAGGCCGAGATTTACAGCCAGTTTACTCATGGCTTGATAATAGGCATGGGCAAGACCTTCATCAAGAACCACCTCTTTTACACCTTCTCCAATGTTTTCCCAGTTAATAAAAACATCTATTTTCCCTCTTGTTAACTTTTCCGCAATAAGAGAACGTATCTTATCCTCAAAGCAGTTCAATAGTCTGGGCATACGGATATACACATCACAATATCTGTGGTTTACGGATTTTATTTCAACCGACATACGGATTTCTTCATCCTGATACTCATAATGACCATATCCGGTCATGCTTCTTATCATTATCATTAACCTCCCGGTTACCTAATCTCAAAATCCCTGTTTCAAACATAACTTAAACCCTTATTTAACGCTTTTTTTTGCAGGAGAATGCACGGAAAATGGACTTAAGGATGCGTGCTTGCCTTTTCGAGCGGACTCCTAGCAGCATGTAAAGTATGTATTTTAGGGTTTGCAGGCCACAACATCAAGGAAGTGGATTTGTATAGCTTCGAAAAATAAATATAAAATTGAAGCTTTACAACCCACTAGATTGCCAGCACATTTTTAATCGCCTGGTATACTCTTGATTTTTCAAAGGGCTTTATTACAAAATCTTTAGC
>CAZSVI010000134.1:0-9489 GCA_964610205.1 uncultured Oscillospiraceae bacterium | reverse complement strand
TGCTATACGAATAAATGCTCGGTGGACAGAAGGCCATATGCGCCAGGTATGCACGGGCAGCAACGCAAAAAGGTTTCGGAATATGGCATTCAGCTTCGTGAGAAGCAGAAGGCAAAACGCTTTTATGGAGTATTGGAAAGCCAGTTCAAACGATATTATGAAATGGCAATACGTAAAAAGGGAATTACCGGGGAAAACCTGTTACAACTTCTGGAAAGCCGTCTGGATAATGTCGTGCACAGGATGGGTTTCGGAACATCCAGAGATGAGTCCCGGCAACTGGTTACACATGGTCATTTTATTGTAAATGGAAGACGTGTCAATATTCCATCTTATCTGGTTAAGCCGGGCGATGAAATTGAAGTAGCTGAAAGCAGCAGAAAGTCGTCTCGTTTTAAGGATATACTGGATGTTACAGGCAGCAAGGTTGTTCCAAACTGGCTGGAGGTCGATCAGGAAAATCTGAAGGGTAAGGTTGTTGCATTACCTTCCAGGGAAGACGTCGATCTGCCGGTTCAGGAGCACCTGATAGTGGAATTATATTCCAAATAACAATACGAAGCGCTGTATCACATGTATTTACCAGTGATGTGTTTATGTTGAAAGGCTCATCCGGTTAATACACACCTCGAATCCGGATTAGGCAGTAGAACCGGATAGCTTCATAGTTACGGGTATACGCACGCGGTGTGTTTGGAATTTGAGGTGTTAAGCGGAATATATGCACCTGAGGTATGACCCGGAGGTACACACCTTCATTCAAGAATATGCAGGGAGGGTCTTTGGATGATAGAAATTGAAAAACCGAGAATCGAATGTGTTGAAATGGCTGAAGACTACAGCTATGGAAAGTTTGTTGTTGAACCGCTGGAAAGAGGATATGGAATTACTCTGGGAAACTCATTAAGGCGTATTCTTTTGTCTTCACTTCCGGGAGCTTCAGTCAATTCCATCAAAATAGACGGAGTTTTGCATGAGTTTTCAACCATTCCCGGAGTTGTAGAGGATGTAACGGAGATTATTCTTAATATCAAGGAACTGGCGTTAAAAATGTATTCGGAAGGTTCAAAGGTAATTTATATTGACTACGAAGGCGATGGGGAAATTAAAGCGGAGGACATTAAAACCGATGCGGATGTTGAAGTTTTAAATCCTGATCTGCACATTGCTACTTTAAGCGGAAATAATCGCTTATATATGGAGTTGATGGTTGACAGCGGGCGCGGATATGTACCGGCTGAAAAAAATAAGCAGAATAACCAACCCATTGGTATCATTCCGATTGACTCTATTTATACACCTGTAAAAAAGGTAAATTATTCTGTGGATAATACCCGTATAGGACAGGTAACAGACTTTGACAAACTGACTATTGAAGTCTGGACAAATGGCAGCATTCAACCCGATGAAGCCATCAGCCTGGGAGCAAAAATTTTAAGCGAGCATCTGAACCTGTTTATCAATCTGACTGATCATGCGAAGAACACCGAGATTATGGTGGAAAAAGAAGAAACAAAGAAGGAGAAGGTTCTGGAAATGACTATTGAAGAACTGGATCTTTCAGTACGTTCGTATAATTGTCTGAAGCGTGCAGGTATAAACACAGTTGAGGATTTAATTAACAAGACGGAAGAAGACATGATGAAGGTGAGAAACCTGGGGCGAAAGTCTCTGGAAGAGGTTGTCCAGAAGATGGAGGCTCTTGGATTGTCTCTGACCCCGTCTGAAGAAGCATAGAAGTATTTCAAAGGGAGGGGAACCAACATGCCATGGCAAAGAAAACTGGGAAGGCCAACTGATCAGAGAAAGGCAATCCTGAGAAGTCAGGTAACTTCATTGATACAATATGGGAGAATTGAAACAACCGAAACACGGGCAAAGGAAATAAAACCTATTGCCGACAAATTGATTTCTCTGGCTGTACAGGAATGCGACAATTTTACCACTAAGCAGGTAAAGGTCAGCGCGGCGGTTCTGGATAGCAAGGGAAAGAAAATGACCAATTCCAAGAAATCAAAAAACGATAATAGTTATGATGTAATTGAAAGAGAAGAGAAGACAGAAATGAAGCCGGTAGATAATTCATCCAGGCTTCATGCCAGAAGAACAATGATATCCTGGCTGTATAAAGCCAAGGATAAGGATGGAAATAATATTAATCTGGCAAATAAGCTTCTTGATGAAATTGGTCCGAGATATAAGCAAGCAAACAGAACGAGCGGATTTACCAGAACGTACAAAATAGGTCCCAGAAAAGGGGATGCGGCCGAAATGGTCATTCTGGAACTTATTAAGGATTAAATTCTTAAGGGGGAGAGCGGAGAAATTCGTTCTCCTTTATTCATTAGAGGTAAGGTAGAAATTTTCGGAGTAAATATATGAATAAAGCAATTGTCGTGGAAGATTTGAAATTTGAATATTATCAACGTGGAAATAATCAGCCCGTAGCAGCTCTGGATCAGATTTCCTTTTCAATTGACAGAGGAGATTTTGTTGCTGTTGTCGGAAGAAACGGTTCGGGCAAATCCACCATGGCTCGTCACTTGAACGGACTTCTGCTTCCCGCCCTGGGTACGGTATGTATTTATGGGCTGTACACCAGCGCGCAGGAACTGATATGGGATATTCGGAGTATTCTGGGAATGGTGTTTCAAAATCCGGACAATCAGCTTGTTGCTACAACCGTTGAAGAGGATGTGGCGTTCGGACCCGAAAATCTGGGTATTGATCCGCAGGAAATTCGTGAACGTGTGGACATTTCCCTGGAAAAGGTCAATATGCTTTCCTTTAAGGAGCATTCTCCGCATCTTTTGTCCGGAGGACAGAAACAGCGTGTCGCTATTGCGGGTGTTCTTTCCATGCATCCCAAATGTCTGGTTTTGGATGAGGCAACATCCATGCTTGATCCTGAAGGCCGTCAGGACGTTATGGATATTTTATGGAAACTCAATAAGGAAGAAGGCATTACCATAGTCCTGATAACACATCATATGAGTGAAGCCGCACAAGCCCGCCGGGTTATTGTTATGGATCAGGGTAAGGTCATATTGGACGGGACACCGCAGGACGTATTCAAGGAGATAAAATTATTAAAAAGAGCAGGGCTGGACATTCCACAGGTTTCCGATCTATATCTTGGAGCGGTACGGGAGGGCATGATTGAATACAAAGAGCTTCCTGTTTTAATTGATGAAGCCGAGGAAATGTTTTCGGATATTTTACATACAAAAGAGGAAATAAGTATGTACCGGCACAATAGGCAGTATATGAAGGATGAAACTCCGGAAGCGGCTATAGAGACCGATAGTCTTTCGTATGTATATATGCCCGGAACTCCTTATGAGAGACAGGCTCTTAAAGATGTCTCCCTCACTATAAATAGAGGAGAACTTCTCGGTATTATAGGACATACCGGTTCAGGGAAATCAACTCTTATACAGCATTTTAACGGATTATTGGTTCCTTCTGCGGGCAGCATACGAGTTTCTGGAATTGTTCCCAAGGGGAAGGAGCTGAAAGAACTAAGGAGAAAGGTTGGATTGATCTTTCAAAATCCTGAGGATCAACTATTTGAAGAAACCGTTGAGAAGGATATTGCCTTTGGTCTAAAAAAAGCGGGGCTCTCCGAAAGAGAAATCAGAACCCGAATAGAAGAAGCTTTAATGATTACCGGGCTTCCAAATGAAGTTTTGGAAAAGTCGCCCTTTGAACTGTCCGGTGGTCAGAAAAGAAGGGTTGCCATAGCCGGAGTTATAGTAATGAACCCGGATATTCTTGTTCTGGATGAGCCTACGGCAGGGCTTGATCCTCAGGGAAGCCTTGAAATATATAATTTTTTGCTGAAGCTGCGTGAAGAAAAAAACACTACAATTATTATCGTATCCCACACTATGGAAGATATCGCGAAATACTGCCACCGTGCAGCTGTTCTGGATCATGGGAAACTGGTCTTATTGGATAAGGCAAGGAATGTTTTTTCAAAAAAGGGGTTTCTTGAAAATATAGGCCTTGACATTCCACAGATTACAGAATTATTTCACCGTTTGAACAGAATAAACAATAATATCCGTCCGGATATACTGACGGTAGATGAGGGATTGATTGAGCTGAAAAGAGTGTTGGGAAATATATCAGGAAATCAAAAACGAGGTTGATTTATGTTAAAGAACATAACAATGGGTCAGTATATACCTGGAAGATCAATATTGCATCGTGCCGATCCAAGAACGAAGATGATTTGGACAATGCTTTTGGTGATAGCGATATTTATGGCAAATAACATATACGGATATGTGATGATGCTTGCCTTAACAGGGATAATTCTGGTTCTCAGTGAAGTGCCTGTTGCCTTTACACTAAGGGGGATCAGACCGCTCCTTATTATTCTTGCGATTACTTCAATCATCAATATTTTCATGTATCCGGGTACTACGGTTTTATGGTCTGCAGGAAAGGTCAGTATTACTCTGGAAGGTATAGTTCATGCGACAATAATAATTGTACGTCTATCTCTTGTTGTCATATTAGGATCTGTTCTGACGTTGACAACTACGCCGATTTCTTTAACTGATGGAATTGAAAACCTGATGAAACCTCTGAAAAAAATAAAAGTTCCGGTACACGAAATGTCAATGATGATGTCTATTGCTCTGCGGTTTATACCAACATTACTCGAAGAAACCGATCGGATTATCAAAGCTCAGGCTTCCCGGGGAGCCGATTTTGATACCGGTAACATACTGGAGAAAGCAAAGAGCTTCATTCCGGTTCTGATTCCGTTGTTTGTCAGTGCGTTCAAGCGGGCGGAGGAGCTTGCGACGGCTATGGAATCAAGGTGCTACAGGGGAGATATCGGACGAACCCGGATGAAGCAGCTTGCCTATACCGGACTGGACAGGAATATCCATATATTCCTGTTAATATTTCTGATTGTGTTCATTATTTCAACTTTCTTACTGTAACGGGGATTAACATGAAAAAAATGGGACAGGAAGAACCAATGAATGATTTTTATTACAGTGAAAAGCCTTCTTCAGAAATAAAGGAAAAGGAATTCAATGCGTCATATAAAGACAAAACCCTGATATTAAAATCCGTGAGCGGGGTATTTTCCTTTGAAAATCATATTGACAAAGCCTCACGGTTATTAATTGAAAATTTTAAGCCTTCAGGGGATACCGTTCTTGACGCGGGCTGTGGCTACGGAGCCATAGGACTTTTTCTTAAAAGCTTGTATCCGCGGTTGATTCTGACAATGGTAGATATCAATGAAAGAGCTGTGGAATATTCAATAAAAAACGCAGAACGAAATAACCTTTGGATAAATGTTATAAAAAGCGACTTATATAGCGGTATTCCAGAGGAAAAATATTGGGATATTGTTACAAATCCCCCTGTTGCCGCAGGGAAAAAGGTTGTAACACGGCTTATCCGGGAAGCCGCTGCACATCTGCATCCGGAAGGCTCCTTATGGTTGGTTGCGTATCATAATAAGGGAGGATCCACCTTCAAAAAAATCATGGAAGAAGTCTTTAATAATGTTGAAGATATTATAAAGAGCGGGGGTATGCGTGTTTACCGCTCCGTACGTTAACCCGTTGCGCCAAGGAATGAAATTACATCGGCTGTTACAATATTTTTAACAGGTTATTAAGGTTTTCAAGCCCTATTGAAATACCCGTGAAAGCATCTTCCATCCCTTCAAATTCAATGGATAATGTTCGGTCATATCCGGCCTTTTGTATAATGCGCAGGCACTGCAGCAAGGGTACTTCTCCATGACCTATAACAGAACCTCTAAGGAAATTACCTCCCCGTGAACAAAACCAACCTGCTCCGGGGTTGGGCGCGTTACCCGGCTTAATATGAAAATCCTTCATATGTACATGGAATGCATAAGGTATCAGTCGTCCAACGGCTTTTGCCGGGTCTTCATCCGCACACAGGAAGTTACCTACATCAATAAGGACTCCAAAATTAGAATGATTCACTCCACATACCAGCTTTTCCACACGTTCGCTGTCCTGACAGAAGAAGCCATGATTTTCAACCATTGTTTTAATGCCAAGGCTTTGTGCATATTCTGTTACTTTCCGACAGCCTTTAATCAGAACCGGAAGCGCATCATCAAACCCTCTGGAGCCTTTGTAATCCGGCTTAAACCCCCAGGTTGCGTCATGTCGTATTCCGGGAGCGCCCAGAATTCCGGCGATTCTGACTTCTCCCTTAAGCCTTTCGGCCTCAGCTTCCCAGTCGCCTCCCGAACCATTTATAAAATCCGCACCAATAGTATAATTGCCCATTTCAATTCCTGATTTTTCACATAACGCCTTTACTTTCAACGCATAACTCTCCATATCCATTCCCTCAGGAACGGTAAGGCCGGAGAATTCAAGCACATTAAAACCCATTTCCGCCGCCTTTTCAATAATATCCAATTCAGACATGACACCGCTTAGTATTGCCTTAGAAAAACTATAACTGCTTACGCCAATTTTCATAATAATCCTCCATTTCCTAAAACAACTTCTCTGCCGGTTTTGGCGGAAGTATAAACAGCATCTATTATTTTCATCAGTTCCACACCTTCTGAAGCCGGGCTTATGCATTCGATACCTTCTGTAATGCATTTTATGAAATGAGAGATTTCATTTTCAAAAAGCCCGTTAAAATCCAAAGCTGTATTATGTGCCGGAATCACATCCACAAGATACCGGTTCATTTCCGAATAGAATTCCAATTTTGGATCAAGCTTTGCACCTGATTTGGTACCGAATAATTCCACATTTCCCGTATCGTTCTTTATATTCAAGCTGAAACTGGTCTCCACCATTAATACCGAACCATTATCAAAACGGATCATAGCGGTTGCCAGATCTTCAACATCGAATTTATCTCCTTTGTCAACTGAAAAATAGCCTCTGTCTCTTCGTATCTCTTTTCTTGCCCCCAGTTTATTAAAAGCTGCTCCGTAGACAGATACCGCTTTTGGTTTGTTCATAAGATACCGGACAAGATCGATAACATGTACGCCAAGATCAATCAAGGGTCCTCCGCCCGACAGACTTTTATCTCCGAACCAGCCGCCTGGAAACCCGCATCTTCTTAGGTACGATGCCTTGGCATAATAAATATCACCCATCATATCGGCTTCAATAAAATCTTTAAGAATTTTTGCATCATTTCCAAATCTTCTGACAAAACCAATCATAAGAAGCTTACCGCTTTCCTTTGCCGCCTTTTCCATGGCAATGGCTTCCTCAGCATTCATGGCCATCGGCTTCTCACACAATACATGCTTACCGGCCTTAAGTGCGGTGATGGTTGCAGGCGCATGGCTGCTGTTACAGGTACAAACACTTACCGCATCCAGCTCTTTCAATTGAAGCATTTCATTGTAATCATCATAAATATGGCTGATTCCATTTTTCACTCCGAATTCTTCGGCTCTTTTGTGGTTGATGTCACAAGCGGCGTATAATTCAACATTATCAAGCGCCTTATAACCTGCCATGTGAAGCTGGCTGATGCCGCCTGAACCAATAATCCCCACTTTTACTTTTTTCATTTCAATCCCCTCACTGCTTTCCAATAATTTTATTTAAAAAATCCACTGCCGTCCTTATGTCTCTTTCGGGATTCTCTCCGACTTCCCTTTCTATCGTCAGAAAACCGTTGTAACCGATAGCTTGAAGCGCTTCAAGGTATGCGGGGAAGTCAACCGATCCTTCACCCAATGGGACTTCCCTGAAAGCGGTTCCTGTTTTTATCTCTTCTTCGATTTCCCCATAGATTATTTCGGGATTTTTTTTCATCAGCATTATTCCGTCCTTGGCATGGGTATGTACTATATAATCTTTTAAAGTATAAACTGCCTGCACCGGATCATCACCATGAACCATGATCAGATTAGCCGGATCCATATTAACTTTGACGCCTCTGGAACCCAGTCGGTCCAAAAAACGTTTCAAAATATCCGCTCGTTCAGGGCCTGTTTCTACCGCGAAACTGGCCCCCACATTATCCCCGTATTCCGCAAGTTCTCCGCAGGCTTCCTGAAGCACGGTCCACCTGGGATGACGATCATCTTCGGGAATAACGCCGATATGGGTGGTTACTACTGTTGTATTCAAATCCCTGGCCAGATCCATAATCCGTTTTGATTTTTCTATCAGACCCGGATTCTTTTCCTTATTTGAAAAACCATGTCCCAAATCTCCGCAAAGAGCTGAAATGACAAGGCCATTGGAGGCAACCAGGTCAAGGAATTCCTTCCTCTGTTTTGCTGTCAGGTTTTCAGGGGCCATGGCGCCATTGGTTGCATATACCTGAATTCCGGAAGCACCGACTTCCCGGGCCTTTTGTATTCCCTCACGAATGTCCAGCCGGAATGAATCTATAATTACGCCTATTTTAAAACCCATTATCCACCACAACCTTTCAAACATTACTTTACTTTATAATAGATTAATGGTATAAAATAATCATTAACTAACTTGCTTATAATTAGCACGATATTGCTGTTAAAGAGGAAAGTAACATGATTGACAGTGAACTTAGAGAAGATATGACACATATTGACAGAAATCTGCCTGTTATTTTTCATAAGAATTTGCTTTACCGTACCACAGGGCGGTTCATATGCCATTGGCATGAAACTTTGGAATTTCTTTATTTTGTGAAGGGAGAAGCTGTCGTATATTGCAACTCAGTCCCGATTAAGGCGAAAAAAGGAGATTTAATAATAGTAAACAGCAATGAACTGCATCAGGGGGAAAGCATTACGCCTGTCACCGAATATTATTGCTTTATTGTGGATACTTCTTTTTTTAAAAGCAGAAATATTGATAGCTGTGAAACGAAATATATCAATCCTATTTATCAGAACCGGATTTTGTTTAATAATAAAGTGGAAAAAGACAAGCAGATTACACACTGTATCAAAAATTTGATAGGAGAACTCGAAAACAAGGAAACAGGTTTTGAACTGGGAGTTAAGGCGTATATTTTTCAGCTTCTTACCATTTTGCTGAGAAGTCATGTACAGAAGGTTTTAACGAAAAGAGAATGTAATACACGCATGAAAAACCTTGAGCGGTTCAACAAGGTATTGGAGTATATGGATCAGTACTATTCCCAGAAGATCAGCATAGATTCTCTTGCCGCCATATGTAATATCAGCCGGTTCCATTTTTGCAGACTGTTCCGGGAAGCTGTAGGCATGCCGCCGGGAGATTACCTGAATGAACTTAGAATAAGAAAATCAGAACAGGTGATGAGGGAAAAAGGATTAAACGTTACAGAGGCTGCCATGGCATGTGGCTTCGACAATGTTAATTATTTCAGCCGCCTGTTTAAAAAATACAGAAACATAACCCCCTCGGCGTTTATTAAACAGGCAAACTGACATGCAGCTCGTCTGCCGAGATTAAAATCATACCGCGGCAAAGCCGCAAGAATTCAGAACCCAGAATTCAGTATTCAGAATTT
>CAZSVI010000133.1:0-9979 GCA_964610205.1 uncultured Oscillospiraceae bacterium | reverse complement strand
ATTCTGGAAGTGCGTTCGGAAAGTCGGGTATGCAGATTTTCGATTCAGTTTTCCGTGCAAATTCTGCAAAAAACGGCAAATATCTGGATATTTAACGCTTTTTTTGCAGGAGCTTTCTTCATACATAGAGTTTTCAATACAGGAGGTCGTTATGAAAATTACTGTTTATGGAAACAATGCTTCATATCCTGCGGCAAACGGAGCCTGCTCCTGTTATTTGCTTGAAATAGACGGAAGGAAAATCCTGATTGACATGGGAAATGGTTCTTTGACCAAACTTCAACAAAAGATTGAGCTTTCAGAAGTGAATTTGATTATTATAAGTCATTTGCATTTTGATCATTTTGGAGATTTGTTCTGCGCAAAGTATCAGCTGGAAACGCGAAAGGCATATGGGGTGCCTATTGGAAGGATACCTCTTTATATACCGGCCCTTCCTGCCTGGGCATATCAAGAATTGTCATCCAATGATGTTTTTGAAATAGTTTCGATCAGGGACGGTATGAATATAGTACTCTTTAATGGTTTGGTTAATGCATCCTTTATTGCAGTCAGGCATCTGGTGGAATCATATGGAATGCGGTTTAAAAACTGTTTTAAGACCTTTGCCTATACCGGAGACAGCGGCCTGTGCCCGCAGCTTGTTACGATTGCCCGGGAAGCGGATCTCTTTCTGTGTGAGGCGACTTATCCAACCAATGACTTATCGGAGGAATCCCATCATCTTTCAGCTAAAAGCGCGGCAGAAATCAGCCTGAAGGCAAACGTTAAAAACCTTGTCTTAACACATTATCATCCATCGGAAAAATCGGATATATACAATGCGGCAAAAGGCATTTTTGTAAATACGACCTTATCGGAGATATTACACAGCTATGAGATATAAAATGAAATATTTTTTTATATATGTTGAACTAAGTTTTGGTGTCATTCTGAGCGAACGAGTTCACTATTTAGCCTATTGACAGGTGTCGTTCGCCTGTGGTATTATTATGTTGTTATAACAATTACCTAAGGATGCAAATAAATATCAAGGGAGATTAACCATGCGATCGGTGCCACGGTATATGCAAATCATTAATTATTTTTCCGGCCTTATTGAATCGGGCAAGCTGAGCAAGGATGAACAGATGCCCACTGAAGATACCATCTGTTCGCAATTCAATGTTAGCCGTATCACTGTCAGACAAGCGTTAAACGGCCTGGCCCAGGACGGATACATATATAAGATTCAGGGGAAGGGAAGTTTTGTTACCTCGAAAAGAGCCGATATGCAATTAGATCATCTCATTGGCTTCAGCGATGAGATGCGTAGTCAGGGAATGGAGCCAAGCACAAAACTACTTGATATCTCTGTAATAACACCGGGCGATAAAGTAGCTCAATCCTTACATATAGAAAAGACCCAGAAAATATATATTATAACCCGGCTTCGATGCGCCGAAGGTATCCCAATGGCCATTGAAAGGGTTCATATGCCATTTTACCGGTTTGCCGGCCTGGAAAATAAGGATCTTACCCAATCCCTGTACAAACTGCTTGACAGCAATTACGGGTGCGAGCCCAGCAAGGCCGTACAGAGTATTCAGGCAGGATCCGCCAGCGGTAAGGATTCTGTACTGCTGGAAATAAAACCGGGTTTACCCGTTTTAATCATCACAAGAACAACATACGGTGTGGATGGTGTTCCTTTCGAATATGTTGAATCAACTTATCGCGGAGACAAATATGTCTTCAATGTGACATTGAACAGGTAAATTTTTTTGCATTAATTTATTATGACAACATAACAATTGTATTACATGTTATATTGCATTCCAGAAAGAAGGTTGATTGAATGACGGTCAGATCACGAAAGCAGATCCCGGGTATGGGAAACAGAAGCAGGGGAATTTATTGGACTCTGCACAGGCAAGAGGTTCTGACAGGCTGGCTGCTTGTAATTCCTGCACTGATCGGATTTGGTATATTCACTTTCGGCTCTATTCTGTATTCACTCTATTTATCTCTTACTGACTATGATTTGTTCACAAAGCCTGCGTATATAGGGATCAGTAACTATATCCGCGCTTTTACCCGGGATGAATATTTTTATAAATATTTCGGAAATACGTTTTACTTTGTATTTTTATTGGTACCAACCGTTTTGGCAGCATCCCTTTTCCTTGCAATGCTGATAAATAAAAAAGTAGGGGCCCTCAATAAAGCATACCGTGTGGCGTTATTTCTGCCCAGCATTACTTCTACGGTTGCTGTCAGTATGGTTTGGCTTTGGATACTCAATTCCGACATGGGCCTTATTAATAATCTGCTGCTTTCACTGGGTATTAAAAATCCGCCGATGTGGCTGAGTGATGTGAAATGGAGTAAACCGGCCCTGGCTATAATGCGGGTGTGGCAGATGTGCGGTTATTATATGACTATGTTTTTAGCAGGCTTGCAAACTATTCCTGAGTCATTGTATGAAGCTGCTGAAGTCGATGGTTCAACTTCTTCACAAAAGTTTTTTCATATTACAATCCCCATGCTTTCCAATACTACCTTTGTCGTCATGATCATGCTGGTAATTGAAGCGTTCAATATGTTTGAGTCCATTTTTATAATGACAGAAGGAGGTCCGCTCGGATCTACAAGTACAATAATGTATTACATTTACGAACAGGCCTTCCGCAGTTATGATATGGGGTATGCTTCCTCACTGGCCTGGTTGTTCTTTGCGCTTGTCATGATTGTTACAATGATACAATACCGGTTCAGGAATGAACAGAGAGGGGAATAACATAATGGATAGCGCTAAAAAACTCACCCAGAATATGAAAAATTCTTTGTACCATCTTTTTATGGTTTTTCTGGGATGCATCATGATTTATCCCTTTATATGGTCTTTGTTTTCTTCCTTTAAACCTAAGAACCAGCTTTATTCGGAAAATCCACTGAACATTATTCCAAATCCTTTTGTGCTGGATAATTACAAAAGATTGTTTGAGGTTCTTCCGTTTGGGAAATTTATTTCTAATTCCATATTTTTATCTGTAGCGATTCCGTTTTTCATGATAACCATCGCTTCCATTACGGCATATGCATTAACAAGGCTCAACTTTAAGGGCAGGAATGTTTTATTTTTTGCATTCATCGCCACAATGATGATTCCCAGCCATGTTACATTGATACCGAATTATAAAATCATTGTAGACATGAAATTATATAATACGTATACGGCGTTGTTTCTTACAAGCATGTTTACCGGCGCTAACGCGTTCAATATCTTTTTCTTCAGGCAGTTTTTCCTGAGTATTCCGAAAGATCTTGAAAATGCAGCAATTATTGACGGATGTTCTCATATAAGTGTTTTTATCCGTATTGTACTGCCTAACTCAAAACCGGCAATAGCGACAACGGCAATACTCTCCTTCCGGGGGATATGGAACTCATTCTTATGGCCAATGCTTGTGATTAATGATTATAACAAATTGACACTGACAGTAGGATTAAAGTACCTCAAGGAATGGGAGCCAAATTGGGCTGTACTGCTTGCCGGAGCATCTCTGAGCATCATTCCCATTATCATTATATTTCTTCTGTTTCAGAGACATTTTATGTCTACTTCCGTTGGTTCCGGTTTCGGAGGCAAATAAATCAGGCCTTTACCCGAAAGGGCAATTATCAAAATAGATTGGAGGAATTTTTATGAAACCAACAAACCTGCGAATTCTCACACTTGTACTGATGCTTTCGACTCTTTTGAGTCTGACAGCATGCAACCCTCTCACTCCGCCCACATCTTCCGATACACCGACGAGTTCTTCAAAACCCGCTGAACCTGCTTCGATAAAGGTGTACACCTGGTGGGATATTACAAAATTCAGCCATCTACAGAAAATGGAAGCGGATTTTGAGGCTGCAAATTCGGATATCACCTTGGATTTCATTACCATACCCAGTAAATATGCCGACACTATGATTACCAAGCTGGCAGGCGGTGAAATTCCTGATGTGATGATGCTGGCGATGGATCAGGTTCCACGTTATGCGTTATCCGGCTTGCTGCTGCCACTGGATAATCTGGCCGGCAAGGAATATCTCGACGCGCTGTATCCCGTAGTAAAAAACGCTACAATGGTAGATGGCGTTATGTATGCCGCCGCCCGGGACGTTACACCCAAGGTTATGTATCTCAACACAAAAATGTTTAATGACGCCGGTATCAACATTCCCGCAGACACATGGACCATTGATGAATTTACCGACCTCGCTAAAATGCTGACAAAAGGAAGCGGAACAAATGCTCAATGGGGATATTACTGGAAAAATTACACCGATCAAACCTTTGCTTTGATCGCTGCTTTTGGTGGAAAAATGTACTCCGATGATGGTAAAAACAGTGTATTTACAACAGATACCAACACGAAGGAAGCAGTTCAGTATATGTACGACCTGTGTAATACATACAAGGTCTGTCCGACTGCCGCACAGGCTGCCCAGTTTGGAGACAGTGAACTTGCCCCCTTTATGGCCAATAAAGTCGCCATGCAGATCGGTTCTCTTTCCACAGCCTCCAATTTTGACGCTAATGATACGGAGTTTACAGTACTGCCGGTACCTTACGTGAAGGGAATAAGCAAGACATCCTCTTTTGTAAATACATGGGTTATACCTAAAACAGCAAAGAAGCCTGATTTGTCCTGGAGGGTAGTTGAATTCCTGTCCGGGAAAGAAGGACAGCAAATAGCGCTGGATATGAATTTTGGGCTTCCTGCCACTACAATGGTTGATACAAAGGAATTTGAAGCTGCGAAACCTTACAACAAGTATTTTGTAGAAGCTTTGAAAACTGCCGTACCCTATCCGGTACACATTAATGGTTCCGCTTTTCAGACCATGTTTGTAAAGGAATGTGAAGCTTTGTGGGCAGGTGCGGTCACACCTGATGCGTTTGCCTCCCGAGTGGATGAACAGAGTTCATCCATCCTCACAAAGTAGGCATCCAATAAGCGCCTGATACATTACTCATTTTACCGGTACGGTAAAGGGATAACTGCGGGAAGCGTATAAACGGCAAACGCTGACGCACCGGAAGAAGAAACCGCTTCCCGCATTTTTATTTTAACCGAATACTTAAAAGACATAATTACCACCAGAGCAAAGGATAAATCAGGGCTATTGCTGCTCGAGTGGGACGAAAGGGATGAATATAAGCATGAATAACGTACAGAAAATAAATGACAATGCATATTTTACTCGAATCTGTGAAATGCTTGAAACCATTGAACGGGAAGAAGCCGGGGCAATCGCAAGAGCAGCGGAGGCAACATATCATTCCGTTAAGAACGGAGGGCTGCTGCATGTGTTTTCAACAGGGCATTCCCATATGATTGTGGAGGAAATGTTCTACCGCAGCGGAGGTTTGATTCCGGTGAATCCAATCCTGGAAAGCGATTTGATGCTGCATAAGGGAGCCATTACATCCACCATTCTGGAACGATGCCCTGGAAAAGCCTCGGAAGTTCTTCTAAAGGCAAATATAGAAAAGGGTGATACTGTTATCATATCCTCTAATTCGGGTATAAATACAGTACCTGTTGAGGCTGCTTTATTCGTTAAGAAAATTGGAGCTGTGGTAGTTGGCATAACTTCGGTAGAAATATCGAAAAAGCTTGAATCAAGACATCCTGATGGAAAGAAGCTTTATCAGGTAAGTGATATTGTGATTGATAATCATACACCTATGGGTGACGGCCTTCTGGAAATCCCTGAAACCGGCCAGTTAACCGGTGGGGCATCGACCTTCGGCAGCCTGTTCATCGCTCAGCGGATTGTTCTGAAAGTTGTGAATCATTATCTCGGGGAAGGGAAATTTCCGCCTATTTTTAAAAGCGCCAATGTACCCGGAGGTTACGAATTCAACAATAACGCCATTCAGGAATACTGCGGACGTATCAAGGCTTTATGCTGATGGAGGTAGAAAATCATGGCAGCTTATTTGGTTTGCGACGGAGGAGGATCCAAAACAGAGTTTTTAATATTCCGTGATGATGGAACTCCTTTGGCATATGCCCGCAGAGGCGGCACAAGCGCATACTTTTTCAGAACTGAAGGCAGTGTCACACGTGTTTTGGAGGGAGTCGAATCCTGTTTGAAAAAAGCAGGCCTTTCTCCTTCAGGTATTGATAAAACCATGCTTTTCATCCCCGGATTCAGGTCCTGTAAAGAGTATATCGTTCAGAAGCTTGGGCAGGAGGTTTTCATAGAGGGGGATGAAAAAAGCGCATTTTACGCCGCATTGGGACAGCCATTTGGTATTGCCGTATTAAGCGGTACAGGTTCCTTTGCCGCAGGTAGAACAAGGGATGGACGGGAAGCTAAAAGCGGTGGCTGGGGGCCGCTATTCGGTGACAAGGGGAGCGGATACCATATCGGAATACTGTGCCTTGAAAAACTTGCCTGGCTGCAGGATAATCAGATATCCGGCACAAAACTGGAAGAATTGGTTCTTGCATATCTGCATGCGCCTGATATAGAATCCATCCGGCATTCTGCCTATCAGTCGGGATACGGGCGTGAACTCGTATCAGGTTTATGCCCCATCGTCGCGCAGGCCGCGTGTCAGAATGACCCATATGCGTTGGAAATTCTGGAACGTGCCGCTTATGCCTTAATGACTGACGTGATGACGGTTGCCGGACGTTTACGGGATTTTTGCTTACCGGTAGCGTTAACCGGCGGAGTAACCCATATCGGTCCGCTGTTTATCAATTTCTTCAGGACAGCTCTGGAAACAACCTGCCCTACCCTTATATGGAAACCCTCCATGTATGAACCTATACTTGGCGCGGCGCTGTGTCTTCTTACAGAACAGGCGCATATTCAAATTGAAAATAATAAATTAATAAATAATTTAATGCATTATAAAGCGGGTGATTTACAATGTTAATGGATGAGTATTTTCATAGTATGAAAAAGGTGCTTGCCGAAATCGAAACAACACAGCACAGCGTTCTGGAAGAAACCGGCGCGGCCGTTGCCGACAGGCTGGCACAGGGTGCGGCATGGCATATCATGGATACCGGTCATATGTTGATGCATGAATGTGTTGGTCGAACAGGAGGTATGATGGCTTTAAAACCTGTCAAAATCACTTGTGAAATTAACAATCCCGTGCGTTACCGGCCTTCCGCCTCAAGGGGCGTCACCGGATACGACGGTATTCCAGGCTTTGCCGATTATGTTCTTGGAAGGGCAAATATCCTGGCCGGTGACGTTATTATCATTAGCTCCGTATCAGGTTACAATTATTTCCCTGTGGATCTGGCTTTAAAAGCGAATGAAATGGGATGCCTTACAATTGCAATCACTTCGGTGGATTATTCAAAACGCCTGACCGGCAAGCATCCCACTGGAAAACGCCTTTTTGAAGCCTGCACCTTCTGCCTGGATAATTGCGCCGGCTATGGTGATACCCTCGTCAATGTTCCCCAATTGGGTCAGAGCATCTGTCCCTCAAGCGGTATCGGCGGCGGTTATCTGATGTGGGCGCTTCAGACCGCAGTAGTGGAAAAATTACTTGAGAAAGGGTTAAAACCAAGCTGCTACATCTCGAACCACATGCCTGACGCAGCACGTATCAACGGTGAAGCCCTTGAAAATTATGAAAAATCAGGATACTAATTTATAAATCAGAATCCTCCGCTTATAAAAGTGGGGGTCCTGGAGTTTTGATAAAATATTAATAGGAGCTATTCATGGAACTTAAAACAACTGCCTTCAGCGCGGTATTCGATAGCCGCCTGAATAATTTCTCAGTAATTAAGAATCTGTTTACCGGAGATAACTATATTAAAACCTTGCCTCACGGACCAATCATTAGTTTGTATGCAATGGAAGAAGCGAAAAAGATTGAACTGCTTCCTGGGGTTCCTTTCATTTGGCAGGAGGAAAACACCTTGCATATTCGGTATGAGGAGTTTGGCGGCAGACCCGTGGAGGTGGATTTAACCGTTTGGGCTGAAGATAATAAGCTTATTTTTTCGGCCTTTATTGATAACAAGGATACATCTGAAATCGTTGAAACACTGTATCCGCGTGTTGGAGGCATTTATCTCGGCAAGGATTATACAGATGATATCATTATATTTCCACACCACGCAGGTGAACGGACAGTGAATCCTGTCAACAGGTATGGCTGCGGAAGAAAAAAATTCTGGCGTGCGGCCAGTGTACCCTATGAAGATTATTTCAGACGCGAAATCAACTATTGCGGACTCGCTTCGATGAGTTGGATGTACTACTACGATAAAGAAAACGGCCTTTATATCGGAAGCCATGATCCTCTTTTCCCCGTTACCGGGGTAATCGCTGAAACAAGCGGAAACCCGGAAAAACCCTGGATGGGTTTTGCTTTTCGTAAATATCATAGAATCCGTATGGGGGAGCAATATCATACCGGTGATTATGTTATTGCTGTTAGTTGTGGAGACTGGCATTATGGCGCCAGCCTATACCGCGGCTATATAACACCATATCTTGATGTTAACAACAATCCCGGATTTTTGTCCGATGAATACGCCCTAAACCAGTGTTATAACTTTAAGCGGATCGAAAAAATCGAA
The DNA here is from genome assembly GCA_964610205.1 of uncultured Oscillospiraceae bacterium. Taxonomy (GTDB): domain Bacteria; phylum Bacillota; class Clostridia; order DSM-8532; family DSM-8532; genus CAZSVI01. The sequence continues at coordinate 1,373 of CAZSVI010000133.1, read as the reverse complement.
AATCGTTTTGAAGATATACCAAAGCTTTATGAGGCAGGCAAAAGCTGGGGTATCCGCCATATATTCATCGCGAGCTGGAATCGGAGCGGATTTGATTCATTTTATCCCGAATATTATCCGGACATGGAATTGGGAAGTGCAATGGAATTCCGCAGGGGGCTGGAGTACATCAGAAAAAATGGAGGTTTTTCAACCCTTTATATAAATGCAAGGATTTTTGATTTAAAATCGGATTTTCATTTTACGGTAGGCCAAAAAATGGCAATCCGCGATGAAAGCGGAAATATGATTGAGGAGGTATATGGCCCTGCCCATTTTACGGTTAACTGCCCTTCGGATAATTTATGGAGGGATTACCTTATCGATACGGCGGAGTTTGCCATGAAAGCTTATGGATGCGACGGGATATATCTGGACCAACTCGCGTCTGCCGAACCGTTTTCCTGTTACAGCACGGAACATAGCCACGATAATACAGGTGAATTCAACAACGGTTATGTTAATATCTTGAAAGAACTGCTGAAACGGCTTCGTGAATACAACGAAAACGCATATTTGATGACAGAGAACTGCGGCGACATTTACGCAGGATTTGTCTGGGGAAACCTGACCTGGAACGGCGCTCCATATGACGAATTCTACAATGTATTCAAATATACATTCCCTGAATTTGTCCATTTAAATATGGTAAATCCCAGGAGTTGGGAAACGGATGAAAAACAAAGAATACTCTGGTTTTATAAAGACATGCACAGAGCCATTTTACTTGGCAGTGTGCTTTGGATGGGAATAACCACCAGGTTAAAAAAGGAGAGCGGTGAATACCATACCTACGCAAAAAAAGCTCTGGCCTTTCGCAGACATTTGCAGCCATTGATCAAGCAAGCCCGTTTTCTGGACGATTTGATGATTTCTGATATTTCGGACGGGTGCGATGCGACATGCTGGAAACTGGAGGATGGACGCAGCATGGTTTTGGCCGGAAATCCCCAACCGGATGGAAACGGAATGGTAAAACTGGTTGTGCCTGAAAGTACAAAGCAAATCCTGTGCTTTGACTTCAACTGGCAATCGGTTATTTTAAATTCAGAAAACGGTTTGCTGAGGCATGAACTTGATTCCAATTCTCTTTTTTGTATTCTGTTTGACCATACACCTCAGAAGAAAGAATAATGCAGCGAGGCCTTAGGATAGCTTCTGCCCCACCTCTATGATCACCAAACATTACTATGGATAATAACCACTAGGAGTGCGCTCGGAAAGTCGGGTATGCAGATTTTCGATTCAGTTTTTCGCGCAAATTCTGCAAAAAAACGGCTTTGTAAAACCATTGATATGATTTCCTCCATTGAAAACAGCCTGAAATAAAAGCT
>CAZSVI010000132.1:0-10015 GCA_964610205.1 uncultured Oscillospiraceae bacterium | reverse complement strand
CAACTATATCAGTACACTCTATGACAAGATTGGTATCCATGACCGCACCCCGGCGGTTCTGTTCTTAAAGGAAACAGGCTTCAAGTGAACTCCTCAGCAAACGCTGAAGAGTTCACTTCAAGCCTGTTTCCTTAAAGAACAGAACCGCCTGGGTGCGGTCATGGATACCAATCTTGTCATAGATTGTACTGATATAGTTCCGGATGGTTCCCTCAGAAATATAGAGTGCGGAGGAAATCTGTCTGTTTGTAAAGCCCTGTACCATCATACGCGCAATTTCCAATTCTCTGGAAGTAAAATCGGACAACTTGTCAACAGCAGCATCCGGTATTTTCATCCGTGTTAATGCCCCTGCAAGCTTTTCAGCAACTCCCGGAGGAATAATCATCTTTCCGGCAAAAGCATCCCGGATTGCCTCTGTCAGCCTGTCCATTTCAATATCCTTCAGTACATATCCGTTGGCTCCATTGGCCAGGGCTTCCAGAATATATTCCTCATCATTAAATGTGGTTAGCATTAAAACTTTAATCCGGGGATAATCCCTCTTTATCGCTTTTACACAGTCTACTCCATTCATTCCGGGCATACGGATATCCAGAAGGATTACATCCGGCTGCTTCGCGTCAGTAAGGGACAGAGCTTTTTCCCCGTTTTCCGCCGTAGCGACAACTTCAAGATCCTCTTCAAGGCCGAGCACCGTTTCAAGGCCATTCCGGAATAATGTCTGATCATCCGCCAGTAAAATTCTAATCTTTTTCATAGTTGGTCTCCTTTATTCATAGGAAACTCGATTTTTGTGGTAAACCCTTTCCCATAAGAGGAATTTACCGACAAAACGCCGCCTATATCATCCACGCCTTCCTTCATTGCGGTTAATCCATATCCAAAGACAATGTCATTGATGCCTGTCCCATTGTCCTGCAGGAAGAAGCATATTTTATCCGGTTCAACCTTTAGCCGGAAAACAAACGCTGTACTTTTTCCGTGCTTCATGCCATTGGTCAAACCTTCGGACAGCGCACGGTACAGTATATTCTCCATATCCGGCGTCAAGGGCGGAAGCGGGGATATTTCATATCTAATAAAAACATCACCATGCTTCATGGTTTCCTCAATAAGCAATATCAGTGAGTGAGTTAAATCCTTTATATCTCGTCCCTTCTTCAACATTCTGACCGATTCCCTGATATCGTTCAGCCCTTTGCGTACCTGGACTTTTGCAAGGGCAAGCTTTTCCGAGGCTTCCTCCGGGCTGACGGGTATAAGCCGCTGACCGGCTTCCAGTTCAATAAGGACTGTGGTTAATGTATGTCCTACCGTATCATGAATCTCACGGGCAATACGATTACGCTCCTTAACGGCGGTCATCTCCTCCAGTTCTGTAGTGGTTTCCTTCAGCTTAATATAAACATCCTCCGATTGCTTCGTTTTCATCTTAAGCCTGAACAGGGCTTCACGCAACTGCTGCTCCTGAATCATTTCCAGTTTAATGAGCAGCATCAGGACATACAGAATGGCCGGGTATAAGAGTTTACCGGAAACAGATGTCAGAAAAACGCCTGCCTCCGGTAAACCGTCCTTTAAATAATTCACAGATACGTACAAAATCAAACAGGTTCCCGCAGAGATTCCACTGAATAAATTTTCATACAACAAGGTTACGTTGGCGATGATAATATAATAACAAATGGCTGTAATAGAGCCGGAATCGAGAAAAAACGTAAGTGAGACAAGCAGGATTTCAACAAACACAAGATATTTCACCTTAAGCGTCCGGGAAGCTAAAAATTGTGATGCATTTCTAAAGGTAAAGGACAGCATGAATATACCCGTTGATAAAAGAATACCCCATGGGCTCTGAATGTTCTGAACCGTGAATATCACAATTACAACGAACAGTACAGGATAGAATATAAAGAGAAATAATTTTTCCGTATGTACTTTCACTTCCCATACCATCCTTTCCGAGGAAGCAGGTGGACGGTTCTTTCGCTTCCTTTTAAGGAAAAACAGCTTTTCATACCTCATAAACAGCATCAAAAGTACAGAGGACGCAGATTGTATTATCATTACAATTATTGGTTTTACCTTATACGGATATCACCATGCGCGCTTTTTAATGTCATTGTTTTATCAGACGATGTAATATAAATGTATTTTCCTTCCTTTCCTGTTTCCCCTGAAAGGTTTTCATTAACATAAATGCTTCCGTTGGGAGCTTCTGCTACAATATTTGTGGGTCGGCTTTCATTTATTTTTATTTCTATCCTGCCATTTATTGTTTCCGCCTGAATATTATGCGATACTTCCATTATAAAAAAATGTCCTCCCGTACTTTTCATTTTTATCATTTCAGCATCAAAATTCTCAGGAAGGATAATATCCAGTTCGGTAAGGCTTTCATGAAGAGAAACAAGGGAAAATAAAGGCAGCCTCCCATTGGATTTTTCCTTAAAGCATAGGGTATTCGCCTCTGTATTAACCTCATAATCCAGCCAATCGGACTTTTCATACAAAAGCTCAATCCTATCCCCGGATCCCCTGGATATTCTAACCAAGGAATGCGCGGTCTCGATTGAGATTGTTTTCACCTCATCTGGACAGAAGTCATGGTGTTGCATTAGGATACTTGCAGGCTTCATACTGTTAAATATGTTAAAGTAACGTATGGGCAGCCCGGATACCGCAAAAAGTACGAATCCGGCCAGAAATACTATAACAGAGAGTCTGGCAAAAATAACAGGTTTTCTTGGCTTTTCTCCTTTTCTCACCGTTAAATCCATATCGGTTTTAACCGGCTTTCTTAGAATTTTGTCTATCATCCAAACCGAAAGCCTTATGAACAAAAACGCCAGCATGTAAAAACTAATGGCAACCAGCAATAGTAAGCCTGATGTCATAAAACCCAGCCCAATTGTTCCGATGATTTCCATAAAAAACCCTGCAGGCATTTTTGTGGCTTCATAAACAGACACCAGAAGCGCTCCGATTGCCCCCAGAAAAGTACACAAAGCACCCGCAAAAAAGGCGGCAAAAACACAGAAGGAAACGATTACAAACATGGAAAGAACGAGAACCGAAATGGGGGTCGTGACCAAACGGAATGTATTTTTCAATACCCCGCTGTAATTTTTAATACCGGGGTTACTCCGAACCCTGGCGATACTGTTTTCAACCCTTATCATATCCGCTGTTTTCTCCGAGGTTCCAAGTTTTTCCATAACTGCATCTTCATTATCTCCGGATTCTATGGCGTCACTGAAATATTCCCGGTAATAATTAATCGCATCATTAACCTCCTCCTTCGGAAGATCCTTGAGCCGTAACTCCAGTTCCCTGATAAAAGCCTCCGCTTTTTCAATCATTTTCTTCACCACCAGTAATATAGTCAATAATACTTTTGAGTTCTTTTAATTCCATAAGCATATCATTATACCGGGTAATGCCACCTGCTGTAATTCGATAGTATCTTCGGAGGCGGCCGGAATACTCTTCCGTATATGTTTCCAGAAAACCCTGGCTTTCAAGCCGTCGAAGAACAGGATACAACGCAGACTCCGATGTATCCAGGAGCGCTGTAATTTCCTGTGTAAGTTTGTAGCCATAGGCATCTTCCTTTCTTAACACGGACAGAACGCATATATCCAAGAGCCCCTTTTTCATTTGGGCATCCACGTACCTTACCTCCTCATAAGTATGCTTTAAAAAATTTACATTTTATCCTACCGGATTGCCCACATCCAGCATTTTAACATAGCACCTTCTTCTCTTGTGCTGCCTTGTTTCATAGAATTTCCAAAGGCCCTGGACATCCTTGTTCTCTTCCAGCTCGGGTCCTGTTTCCGCGTATTTCAAGCCGTTTTTCACCGCCATTCTGTTAATATCCGCCAGTATCAAAGCGTTTACACCTTTCCCCTGCAAATCGGGCCTCACGGCGACAAGCAATAAATCCAGTCTGTTATTTTTTTTAATCGCTTTCATGATATGCAGAAAACCGAACGGAAAAATGTTTCCTCCGTTCTTTTTCAACGCGAGGGAAAGTGATGGCAGCGCTATTCCGAAAGCGGCCAGTTTATCATCCTGATCAAGAATTAACCTGACATAATCCGGATTTATATAACCAAAATACTGCTTTACATACGCATCGATCTGTTTTTCGGTTAATTCAACCACACCATAAAGGTTTTTATACGCTTCGTTCAGCAAGTAGAATACATCACGGACATATGGCATAAAATCCTTTGATCTCTTTGCGGGTAGAATTTTAAGCTTCAGGCGTTTCAGTACAATATCGTTTATTTTTTCAACTCTTTCAGGTAATTCTTCCGGAATCTTAATTTCAAATTCCACCCAGTCAACATCCTTGCAATAACCAAGCTTATCAAGATAAACAGGATAGTAGGGCGCGTTATAATTGGTAATCAGCATACCCAACTCATCATATCCCTCAATGAGCATTCCCTCTCTGTCCAGATCGCAGAACCCCAGGGGACCATGAACCCCTTTCATGCCTTTTTTAATCGCCCAGCTTTCAACTGTTTTCATTAATGCTTCCGATACTTCAGTATCATCTATGAAATCAAGCCATCCGAAACGCACATACTTTTTCCCCCATTTTTGTATGTACCGATGGTTGATTATGCCTGCCACCCTGCCTGCGATTCTGCCATCCTTATAGGCAAGCCAATACTTTGATTCACAATATTCAAACGCCGGATTGCGATCTTTTCTGAGAGTATTCAATTCATCAAAGGTCAATGGAGGAATCCAGTATGGATTTTTTGAATACAGTTCGTTTGGAAACCGTATAAATTTCTTTAACTCGCGTATTGTATTAACTTCCTTTACCTGTAACATATTAAAATTTATCCTCCTTGCAGTTTAAATGTCTGTTGTCAATGAGAGCTGCTCCCATCGGATTCCTTCTAATTATACCGGAAATTGAAAACCGTTTCCACTGAGTCCGCACATTTTCTCCGATAGTTCCCAAAGGCGAATCGCTTCTTTGTCCCTTTGTGAATACCTGCTTGGTGCTTTCGGTTTACAGTCTTTCCAATAAATATGCCATGAATTATGAACATCCGGATTTTCTATCAGGTATGTGATTGTGGAAGCAGGTATTTGAGCGCTTGTACCCTTCCTTTTCCGCTTTTCCCATACCCATTTTACAATTCCTGCAGTACCCTTTAAACCAATATCGGTATTAACAAGGCCCGGATCAACCGCATAAGCCCGAACCGTTGAATCCGGACCAAGCCTGCGGTTTAATTCTTTAGTGAACAGTACATTGGCAAGTTTTGATTGTTTATATGCGGACAAACAATTGTAATGCCTGCGCATCATAACATCCTTCCAGTGCATCCTTGTTCGGTAATGAGATCCGGAACTCACTGTAATCACTTTACCTGCTGTGGAATACTCAAGCAGGGGTAAAAGCTTTCGGGTTAAAAGAAACGACGCCAGATGGTTTACGGCAAACTGAAGTTCAAAACCCTCAGGGGTGGAAACATACCAACTAGAAAACGTACCGGCATTGTTTACAAGCACGTCAATATGATTCTTTCCCAAATTCCGTATGGCATCCCGGATTTGTTCAGCCAATTCCCTCACCTGTTTCAGTGATGACAAATCTGCGACAAAATATTGAACCTTTGCGTCCGGATATTCAGTTATTATTTTGCTTTCTGCCTTACCGCAACGGATAGACGATCTTCCAACTCCAATGACAATTGCTCCCTTCCCTGCCATTTTACCCGCAGTTGCAAGACCAATACCGGAGGTCGCGCCGGTTATAACCACTATTTTTTCTTCCGGGTTATTCATTCTATTCATAAAATACCACAATCCTTTCAATAATACAAAGAAGATTTTTCTTAATCCGATCAACACACCGGTTTTTACCATAATCTGATTCTATAACAGTATTAGTAAACATATCTTCTGTGTGGCCTCGTTATATGGAAGCAGTTTTTTTCTTCTTCTCCAGAGTTCCCCATCTCGCGCCAATCAAACGCGCTACGGTTACCTGTGGTACAAGTTCTCCCATAAAACGAAGGAATTTGTTAATTATTCCCGGAATACAAACTGCACGCCCCTTCAGCGCTGCTTCTATTGTACATGCGGCAACATACCCGACATTTTTTGTGGTAAGCCTGCCTGCCAAACCCTGCGAATCAATGGAATGGATACATTCTTCGGTTGTTGGCATCCCGGCAGGACACAAGGTAGTTACCGTACAGTTAAAAGGCCGCAACTCCTCCCGCAAAGCCATGGAAAAATTCAACAGAAAACGTTTTGAAGCGGAATACATGGCCTTTACCGGCATCGGATAAAATGCCGCGAGACTGGCAACATTTATTATTCTGAATGTTTCCGCTTTTTCTCTGAGTTCCAGAAGTTCATGTGTAACCTCAAGATTTGCCTCAACATTCAATCGGATTAATGAACGGATCTGCTCCCGCGATCGCTCTGAAAACCATCCTTCATAATCCAGCCCTGCAACATTGATAAGACCCTTAAAATGTAATTTTCTCAATTTTATAAATTCAATCATTTCTGTCCTTGAGCTTGTATCCGTTAAATCGCAAGGGTAATATAAAACTTTTACCCGATATGCGGCGGATAATCCTTCCGCCAGATTAACCAGGCTGTTTTCTTCAATATCCGTTAACAACAGATTCCAGCCCCGTACGGCACACTCTGCGGAAAATGCCTTTCCCAAACCTCCGGTGGCGCCGGTTATGCATATAAATGAATCCATTAATCTCACCTCTTATAACCTCTTATAACCTCTTATAACCTCTTATAACCTCTTATAACCTCTTATAACTTCTTACAACATAACCTGTTTTCAGTTCTCGTTATATATACTATACTATATATAATATTATTTGTCAATTAATATTTTTCTATGTATAGAATAATTATTGTAAGGTATGCTTTTTTACTTCGAGTAACTTTTTCGTGTAACCAAATTTTTTCAACATAATAGTATATTATTGAAAGCTATTTTGTGTGGTGGTAAAATGGAAACTTTACTTTTAGGTTCCCGTGGGCCTTATGTAAAACTGATACAGAGCCTTTTAAGAAGAATCGGATATAATCCCGGGCTTGTTGACGGCATTTTCGGTCCTCAGACCCGTCAGGCTGTTATTGCCTTTCAAAGAGATAACGGAATTTCTCCCGATGGAGTGGTCGGGCCTATAACATGGAACTACTTTCAGAGTTTTGTGAGGGGTTATGATACATATACCATCCGTCCCGGTGACACGCTTTATTTTCTGGCACAGAGATATTACACAACAGTAAACGCCATATTAACGGCAAATCCGGGTATAAACCCATTGTACCTTAGAGTGGGGCAGAGAATAACCATACCATATGGAATAGATGTTGTTTTTACTGATATCGACTATACCTATGACATCATGGAAATGGATATAGACGGACTTGACGCACGCTATCCGTTCATAGAAACCGGAGTCGCAGGCCAGAGTGTTCTTGGCAGGAACCTTTATTATATACGTCTTGGTACAGGACCTGTTGTTGTCCATTATAACGGCTCCCACCACTCCCTGGAATGGATTACAACCCCGGTTCTTATGAAATTTATAGAAAATTCCTGCCGTGCCTATGCGACAGGCTCTCTCATAAGAGGCTACAATATCCGCGAAATCTGGGAAAGATGCAGCATATATATAATACCTATGGTTAATCCGGATGGGGTAAATCTGGTTCTTGAAGGACTAAAGCCCGATAATCCGTATTATAACCAACTTCTTCAGTGGAATACTACCGGACGTCCCTTTTCGGAAGTATGGCAGGCAAACATCAGAGGAGTGGATTTAAACCGTAATTACCCGGCAAGCTGGGAAGAAGCAAAAGCACAGGAACCATTGCTTGGAATAACCGGCCCTGGCCCAACACGTTTCGGAGGCCCCTCTCCTCTTTCAGAACCTGAAACACAGGCTATGGTTAATTTCACGCGACAGCATAATTTTAAGCTAGTTCTGGCGTATCATACCCAGGGTCGCGTCATTTACTGGCAATACAAAGATATTTTTGTCCCAAGAGCACAGCAAATCGGAGAAACATTTGCCCGCGCAAGCGGATATATACTATCCTCTACTCCATATGAGGCAGCTTACGCGGGATATAAAGACTGGTTTATTGAAGAATTCAGAAAGCCGGGATATACTATTGAAGCAGGACTGGGAAGAAACCCTCTGCCCATTACACAATTTGATACCATATACAGAAACAACGAAGAGATCCTTCTTCTGGCTCCAATCATCTGATCCGGCAAGTCTGTGAATGGGATTTATAAAAAAGTAAAAGGTTATTCCTTTAAACCCTCATACTTTACCGTTAATTTTCAAAGGTTGCTACTCAGCATGTCCTTTTGCAATTGCCTTATGAGTATCTGATAGGATATAACCTCTTCTTTCAATTCCTGAATCATTTTATCCTTAATTTTAACTATTTCTAAAAGCTCTTCACGGGTCATTTCATTTAAGCTGATCATATTAACCTCCATAAATTGCCTGTGTCTTTTGATAGAAAAAGGTTTTTATGGGCTTTAAACCATATTTTGTGGATCCGATAATTTGTTCGGTACTTCCTAAAAACAGAATACCGTCTTGTACAAGAGAACTGTTAAACTCTTCATATATACGGTATTTTGCTTCTTCGGTAAAATAAATCAAAACATTACGGCATACAATTAAATCCATTCCTTTTGGATATATATCCTCCAGTAGATTCAATTGCCTGAAATCAACGCATTTTTTAATATCATCTGATAATTTATATGTACCGTTGCTTATTTGGCCGAAATATGTTTTTACAAACCCGGCAGGAAGATCTTTGACACTCCGTTCAGGATAAATCCCCTGTTTCGCTTTTTCAATAGCTTCCATATCTATATCTGATGCAATAATACGTATTTTGGGGAGCGGAACGAATTTGTTCAGCAGCATAACGAGTGTATATGGTTCATCACCAGTGGAACACGCTGAACTCCATATTTTAATGTTTTCAAGGTTGCCTTTCCTTTCCTTGATCATTGGTAAAATAACGTCCTCTACCAATTCCCATTGAGCAGGATTTCTGTAAAACTCTGATACATTAATGGTCAGGTAATCTATAAATGTATCGTACAATGTCTTATCATTTATCATAGCCCTATAAAAGGTCATAAAATCGGTAAAACCATTTTTTTCAACAAGTGATGTAATGCGGCGTTTCATCTGTTTTTCCTTATATAGACTTAAATCTATTTTAGAATACTGATAAAATACCTGTTTAAATTCTTCATAGTCCAACATATCATTCATCACCTATTTTACCCTTAAATGCCGCACATAGTTAAACAAGACCGGAAATCCCGGTCTTGTTATAATATCGGCAAAAACGCTTTACTCTTTTATTATATCTCCAATTGTGTTTGTCATTTCCTCAACATGCTGTGTTGGAGTATCATCCTCTCCAACAGAAACATCATCATTATCGGAAATCGGATCAATTGGCTCAACCTCACGAATACTAAGGCTGATTTTCTTAAGCTCCGGATTGACTTCCAGAACCTTCATCTTCACTTCCTGCCCGACGGACAGAACCTCATCAGGCTTGCCCAGACGAATATTGGAAATCTGAGAGATATGCACCAGGCCTTCCACACCTTCTTCCAGTTCGACAAAAGCTCCGAAAGGAACAAGGCGTACTATTTTACCTGTAACTACTTCACCTGTTGAATATTTGTTTTCCACATTGAACCATGGATTATCTTCGGCTTTTCTGTACCCAAGAGAAACCTTCTGTTTTTCTTTGTCAAAACTTAGAATCCTGACTGTAACCGTCTGACCGGTCTTTAAAACATCCGATGGACGATTAATCTTCTTCCAGGACAACTCAGATATATGGATAAGTCCGTCTACAACACCGAGATCGACAAAAACGCCAAAGCTGGTAATGCTTTTTACTGTTCCTGTGTATTCCTGGCCTACTTCAACCTTAC
>CAZSVI010000131.1:0-10019 GCA_964610205.1 uncultured Oscillospiraceae bacterium | reverse complement strand
AAATTCTGAATACTGAATTCTGGGTTCTGAATTCTTGCGGCTTTGACGCGGTATGTTGTATAATAATAAATAGCGTATCAGAAAGTTGATGAATAGTTTTACATAAAAAGGTACTTTGCGATCCCACCTTTTTATTTTGACTATTTGAAGGTTTACAAACACACTTCTCTGATGTTGGTTTGCACGCCATAAATTATAAGCTTTGCGGACCATTAGCATTCAAATTTTACGGAGATACTATATAAGGTATTGATAGCTGCTGCTCTTTAAAAAGGAATATATAGAAAACAAAAGATGAAACAAACAGGGGGAATAAGATGAAAAGAAAGACGCAGAAAAATGAATTACTATTTATAACCGTATTTTTAATTATCAGTGTTTTATCCGGATGTAAGCTCAACTCAAACGATAAGAATCCTGATCCGGGCCCTGTAACCGTTTCTCCTTCTCCTGCGGCAACGCCTGTTTTGATGCAGCCCACACCAATAATTACGCCTGCACCGACACCTGAGGTTACGAAGAAGGATGTAAAGGTAAAAGGACTGTACCTTACAGGATGGACTGCGGGCAGTAAGGATAAAATGGATCATTTCATCAGCCTGGCTAAAGAAACCGAACTGAATGCCTTTGTCATTGATATAAAAAACGATGACGGCATTGTAAGCTATGAATCCGGCGTACCGGCGGTGAAAGAAGCCGGGACTTTCATAAAAAAATTCAATCCCGATACCCTGATACAGACTCTTCATGACAATGATATTTATGTCATAGGACGGGTTGTGTGTTTCAGGGATCCCGCCTTTTCAAAAAAATACCCTGAAAGGGCGGTAAAAACCACGGGTGGGAAGCTATGGAAGGAAGAGAAGAAAGATGCCGAAATAACATGGCTGAACCCTTATGACAGGGAAAACTGGTCCTATGTTATAGATATAGCCAAAGAAGCCGCTGAAAAAGGATTTGACGAAATTCAGTTTGACTATGTCCGTTTCCCATATGGTGACAGGTCAAAAATGGATTTCGGCGCTGCAGATTTTGTAAAGCATGAAATAATAAACGAGTTTTTATCCTTAGCGAGGAAGGAGATGCCGGATGTAACCATTTCCGCCGATATTTTCGGAATTGTATGCGTCAGCCCGGAGGATACTGAAGATATAGGGCAATACCTGGAGCTGATTGGAATGGATTTGGATTATATTTCTCCGATGGCTTATCCTGCTTTATATGCAAAAGGTCAGATTGTAAACGGTGTAAAATTCCCAAAGCCCGATCTGAATCCTTATGAAGTTGTATACAATACATTGCTGATGGCCAGGGACAGATTGTCAAAAACTGAAAATTACAGGGCGGATATACGTCCCTTTATTCAGGCTTTTACAGCAAGCTGGCTGGATCCGGGAATATACCAGAAATATGGTGCGGAGCAGTACAGGCAGCAAATTCAAGCTGTATATGACGCAGGATATGAACAGTGGATTTTCTGGGACGCGAACAACCGGTACGAACCGACAGCTTTTTTAAAGGAGTCTGAATGATAATTGTTTGTTTAATATTAAGGAATTAGCAGTGCCCGATAAACAACGAGGTATTGCCGGAGTGCACCGGCAATGCCTCGTTTTGTTAAAACATCCAGACCCGCCGTTGTTTTACTTCTCAAAAATACAAAGTAAAAGTTTTTCTTGCGCGAAATAATTTGATGAGATATAATTATAACCAGGTAATATCATCAAATAATAATACAACGGATAAGGGGGAAATCCGTATGGCTAAAGGTATAAGAATTCATTCAAAAGATGGGAAAAGAATAGTCGAGGGATTGGGCTATTATGAATCCGGAGAAATAAGTGATTTGAGACAGCTTGTAAAGGGCAGTGTGCAAAGGTATGGCAATGCCATGGGCTTTAGATTCAAAGATAAAAATGGAAAAATTACAGGAAAAACTTATAAGGAATTTGAAATTGAAATTGACAGCCTTGGAACAGCTCTGCATTCAATGGGGCTTAAGGGTCTGCGTTTCTCTGTCATCGGTGAAAACCGCTATGAGTGGGGAGTTTGTTATCTGGCGGTTGCTAATGGCACAGGTATTGCTGTCCCTCTGGATAAGTACCTGCCTGAGGCCGAAGTGGCAACCCTTGTTGACAGGGGAAAGGTAGAGATTATCTTTTATAGTCCGGCATATCATTCCATGATGGTATCCTTGTCGGAGAAAAATAGAAGGTTGAAGTATTATATTTGCATGGATAAATTTGAGACCGGGTTTTCCGATCCCAAATTCCTGGCATTACCCGACCTTATAGACAAAGGAAGAAAATTATTGGAATCAGGAGATAAATCCTTTACCGATGCTGAAATAGACAAAACAGGAATGTCTATATTATTGTTTACGTCCGGAACAACAAGCATGTCGAAGGGAGTTATGCTGTCCCACAGGAATATAGCGAGTAATGTTATGGAAATAACGGCCGCGATTAAGGCGGGACCCGGTGACGTTCATCTGTCCCTGCTTCCGCTGCATCATACCTTTGAAAATACGGTGGGTTTTCTTTTTATGATACATGCGGGGGTGTGTATTGCATACTGCGACGGAATCAAGTATATTGCCCAAAACCTTAAAGAGTATGAGGTTACTCTTCTGGTTGCTGTTCCCGCTGTACTGGAAACCTTTTATAAAAGGCTTATGGAAGGTATTAAAAAGGCAGGTAAAGAAAAACTGGTCAATACGCTTATAAAAGTTTCGGAGTTTCTGAGGTCAGTCGGAATTGACATTCGCAGAAAATTGTTTAAAAGCATATTTGAACAATTTGCTCCAAACTTGCGTCTTGCGGTATCGGGTGCGGCCCCGCTGGATCCGCAGGTTGTTGTCTGGTTTGGCAGAATTGGTTTTAATCTGCTTCAGGGGTATGGGCTTACAGAAACATCACCTGTGGTTGCCGCGAATAATGATTATGTGAATGAACCGGGAACCATTGGGTATCCGCTTAAGGGAATTGAAGTGGCAATTCTGGATCCTGATGAAAACGGAATGGGGGAGATAATAACCCGAGGGGCTAATGTTATGCTCGGTTATTACGAGGATCCTGACGCCACAGCCGAGGTATTGAGCGATGACGGCTGGTTCAGGACGGGAGATCTGGGAACCATTGACAAGAAGGGTTTTATCCGCATTACCGGAAGGGCAAAATCGATGATTGTATTTACCAATGGTAAGAAAGCTTTTCCGGAGGAATATGAAGTCCTTATTAACAACATACCCGATGTGAAGGATTCCTTTGCATGGGGACACAAAGCTCCTGACGGAGATATCCAGGTCTGTGCTAAAATCGTTATAGATAAAGAAGCCTTTTCGGGAGAGGTAGAATTCCCGGAAGAGGAAGTGTCGGCCAAATTGGATGCTGCCGTTAAAAGTATAAATAAAAATCTTCCACAGTATAAAATAATAAGATATTTTATTATAAGTTTTGAGGATTTGATTAAGACAACAACATTAAAAACAAAAAGAAATAAAGAATTTGAAAGGGTTTCAACAGTACTCAGAAATACAGGACTTGATATGAGAAAGCTTAGTGGAAAATTTATTGATCAATGGAATTAAATAGGTAACATTTAATGGCTGCAGGAAGCAGGTAAAAGATAATAAATTATCGGCACTCCCCGGTCTTTTATCTGCATCCTGTAAATCATTCATAACTATATTGCCAGAAAATATAAGTTATGTGGTATAATTGAAGGGCGAATTGTATTCGCCCTTTTATAAAGCCAAAAAAATCATAACGGGGAAGTATTGTGAATTTTTTTAACTATTTACGGGATGAACTGAACATATCTTTGAATGAGCAGCAAAAAGAAGCCATAGAGGCCGATAACAAACGGATTCTGTTGGAGGCGTGTCCGGGCAGCGGCAAAACAACAACACTGGTTGCCCGGATTGCATATCTTATTCTATATAAGAAAGCAAAGCCGTCAGACATTCTTACCCTGACATTCAGCCGTGCGTCCGCACAGGATATGGAAAGACGTTTTAAAAGCCTCTTCGGGAACATATTGAAGCAGCCGGTACATTTCTCTACAATTCACAGCTTCTGCTACCAATTTTTATTTTTTTGTCAAAGGAATAGCATACTGGCTGTTCCTGAGCTTTTGGAAAGGCAGGAGAACAATGGGAAACACAAAATTCTTCGGAATGTATACTTTGGCCTTCATAACGAATATCTGAGTGAAGATGAGGTTGACAACCTTTCCAATGACATAAGTTTTGTAAAAAATAAAATAATATCTCCTGAACAATATAAAACGGTGTTTAATAAATTTTCACTTCTTTATCAGAAATATGAGGAATATAAGCAGAGCAGAAACCTTATGGATTTTGATGACATGCTGTCCATGACTTACAGAATCCTGAAGGAGCATGAGAATCTGCTGAATGGATATGGCCGGTTCACATGTGTTCATGTGGATGAGGTGCAGGACACTTCGTTAATCCAGCATAAAATTATTAAAATACTGTCCCAAAACGGAAACCTTTTTATGGTAGGGGATACCGATCAGTCTATTTATGGTTTCAGGGGTGCAGAGCCTGAATATATTGTAAATATTCAGAAAATTTTTCCCGATGCCAGAATTTTAAGGCTTGAGGTAAATTATCGCTCCACAGAGAGTATTGTAAGGCTCTCCAGCCATTTCATAAGCCAGAACACATTCCGTCATGCCAAGGATATGCGTACCTATAATTGTGACGGAGAGATTCCACGGATATACTTGCTGGAAAATAAAAAAGAGCAAATTCAAAAGGCTATGGAATTGATCGATCAGGAATCCGGTAAAAATACGGCAATTCTTTTCAGGAATAATCTGTCCGGCCTTCCGGTAGCATATAATATGATTATAGAAGGTGTTCCGTTTTATATCCGTGAAAACTATTCGAGCTTTTTCAAGCATTTTGTAATATCGGATATTTTCTCGTTTTTTAAACTGGCTATTGATTCAACCGACATGGAAAGTTTTTCAAAAATCTATTATAAAATTGGCGCGTCTATATCCAAAGAGGATCTTCAAAACTTAAAGGCGAGAAAGGGGGAAGAGAATATTTTCAGTGGGCTATTCAGTTTGAATCGCAATAAAAGGTATATGACAGAACATATAAACCGAATTAAAAAAGCCTTCGAAAAAATCCGCAATTCCGTACCTGAAAAAGCCCTTGATATTATAGAGCAGGAACTTGGATATGGTGATTTTCTGAGAAGAAACACCGGATGCATGAATATTTTTACCACCTTAAAATATTTCGCGGAAGACGCTAAATCACTACCGGAGTTTAAAACGCGTCTGCGTACGTTGAAAAACGGAATTGATCAGAGTTACCGCAGGTATAACACTGCCGGAGTGAACCTGTTAACATTGCATGGAAGCAAAGGCATGGAATTCGACAGGGTTGTTATAATAGATTTGATTGATGGGCAATTCCCCTCTGAAAAGAGCGTTGAGGGGCTTATAACCGGAAACAGAAAAGAGTACGAAGAGGAAGTCAGATTATTTTATGTTGGGGTTACCCGTGCAAAAAAAGAAGTTTACCTGATAGCGCCCTGTAAATGTGAAGGAAAAACGGTTATCCCATCTCGTTTCATTGATCAGTTTTTAAATGGTTACCGTGAGGTTTTGGGAGAAGGCCAGATAGTTCTGCATAAGCGGTTTGGGGAAGGAGTTGTGAAAGGCTGCAGTGGTGATGTGGCGGAAATCATGTTCAAAAAACAGGGCTGCAGGAAGCTTTCTGTAAAAAATTGTATGAAGGCAGGTCTTCTTAAGATAAATTAGTTGAGCTGATTTTATGTGTCATTCTGAGCGAAACGAAGAATCTTTACCCCCAGGATGAGCAAAATCCTTCGCTAACACTCAGGATGAAACATCCGACCAGGCCCCGCAATTGTCTTTAATTACGAGTCAATCAAGTCAACCTATGGAAAAGATGGCATGAACAGGTTTCGTAAAACAGATCATTGGTCGGTATTCTCTGCAAAAATAATAGGCTGCATTTCAGAGTTTGCGACTTTTTGATCGAATTCTTTTTTTTGTTCATCAATCGGTTGGAAACAATAAGGATACTTTTCCAGTATTTCTTTCATTTCACCATACTTCAACAAAATCATCTCCCCTTTACTTTTTCATTATCAGTATATGAAACAAGCATCAAATCGTTCATACATAAAATTGCGAACGCTTCTGTTATTTTACCGGGAAATCAAAGTAAGTTCCGGAATGTGGCTCTTCCTTAAGCCTGAAATGCCACCATTCACCGCGATCAACAATATGAAACCCATGGGAAACCATAACATCCCGAAGAAGCTTGCGGTTGCTTTTCTGCTCTTCTGAAAGATTAGCGTAATTATATCGCGCTTCATCACCAAAAAAATCAAAGCCGCATCCCATGTCCAGTTCTTTCTCTGTGCTCATGTCAACCAGCGTAAGATCAACGGTACTGCCCCGGCTGTGTGCAGAATGTACTGCTATAAAGCCTTTTTTAATGATATCCTCCTTACTCATATCAGGATAATATTCCTGCTTCATTTTTGTGTCCTCAGGATCTTTAACCCATTTTACAATATCCGCAACCGCGCTTTCGGGGCGATAGGCATCGAAGATCTTAAGGCCCAGATTTTTAGAAGATAATTCCGTTTGTACCTGGAGAAGAGCTGCCGTTGCCGCTTCCGTCAAAATAGCGCGGGGGGCTTCATATCCCTTTAGAGGACGGCCTGTAAAATTACTCTCGGTGTAGTATCGGATATCCAGTATTATATTGGGAATTACATCCTCAACATAAACAAAGCCATCAGGAAGATAAGCATTTAAAGTATTACTTAAACCATCCAGGGCTGCAGACATGGGTACAAGTGATGGTATAGGCGAAAACATTATTTCGTCTTCAGTGACATCAACTGTTGTCGGGGAAGCAGATGGTGCGGATGAAGGCATTTGCGATTTTTCGGTGATGGTTTTATGAATTGTGTTATCGAAAGGCGTAGCCGTTGGAATAACTGTTGATGACAGAGGTGCCGATTCATCTTTATTCTTATCGGTGGATATGGGAGAAGAGGTTTCCTTTAAAGACGTTTCCGGGTTTTGATTGTTTAGTTGGTTAAGGAAAAATAAGAGGATGATAAGAATTAAATCAATAAAAAAAATGAAAAGGAGTGTTTTTTTATTGTTGCGCATAATTTTCCTCCTGATACCTGTTAGTTGTTATTTTAGCATTTAGGGTTTAATTAGGCAATGTATGGTAACATGGTAAACTAAGATGTTTAGAAAACCTTGTAGAATAGATTGCATATCATTCTGTTTTCGAATATAATATGTTTAATTTATTGCATTATTATAAAATATGCAGGGAGGCTTTTTTTTGAAGAACGAAAATATAATTATTCTTGATTTCGGCGGACAGTATAACCAGTTAATCGCCCGAAGGGTCAGGGAAGCGGATGTATATTGTGAAATACTTCCGTATAATACCGCTATGAAAAAAATACTTGAAAAAAAGCCAAAGGGCATAATTTTTACCGGCGGTCCCGCGTCGGTTCTGGATGAAAACGCCCCGAAGTGTGATCCCGAAGTTTTCAATGCGGGTATTCCCATCCTGGGGATTTGTTATGGTATGCAGCTTATGGCTGTAAAACTGGGAGGAGCGGTTGAGAAAGCTCCTCAAAGAGAATATGGAAAGGTTGAAATAGCCCTGGAAACTGATAACAGCCTTTTTAACCATATTCAGGAGGAAACAAGCTGCTGGATGAGTCATACTTTCCATGTCAGTAAATTACCAGATGGATTTGAGACACTGGCAAGAACAAAAAATTGTCCTGCCGCAGCGATGGGAAACAAGGATAAAGGGTTATACGCCGTTCAATTCCATCCTGAAGTGGTTCATACTCCGCAGGGACAGGAAATACTCCGTAATTTTCTTTCTTCAATCTGTTCATGTAAAGGAGATTGGAAAATGTCCTCCTTTGTAAAGTCTTCAATTGAAGCTATCCGCAGCAAGGCAGGAGATAAAAAGGTATTATGCGCTCTGTCCGGGGGTGTGGATTCATCAGTAGCCGCAGCATTGGTGCATAAAGCCGTTGGAAAACAGCTGACATGTATATTTGTTGATCATGGCTTGCTCCGTAAAAATGAAGGAGATCAGGTGGAACAGGTTTTTTCGGGCCAATTTGATATGAATCTGATCCGAGTCAATGCCCAGGAACGTTTTTTAAAACGTCTGGCAGGTGTTACAGACCCGGAGAAAAAAAGAAAAATTATCGGAGAAGAGTTTATTCGTGTATTTGAAGAAGAGGCGAAAAAAATAGGAAAGATTGATTTCCTGGTTCAGGGCACAATTTATCCCGATGTTATTGAAAGCGGACTCGGGGACGCCGCGGTAATCAAGAGCCATCATAATGTCGGAGGACTTCCGGAGCATGTTGATTTTAAAGAAATAATTGAGCCGTTAAGGGAGCTTTTTAAGGATGAGGTTCGTAAAGCAGGCCTTGAATTGGGACTGCCCGAACCGCTTATATGGCGTCAGCCTTTTCCGGGTCCGGGTCTTGCCGTAAGGGTTATTGGAGATATTACCTTCGAAAAACTTGAGATTTTAAGGGAAACGGATCATATTTTCAGGGAGGAAATAGTAAGGGCCGGTCTGGAGAGGGATATAAACCAATTCTTTACGGTTCTGACCAACATGAGAAGCGTTGGGGTTATGGGTGACGAAAGAACCTACGATTATACGGTTGCTGTTCGTGCGGTAACCACACCTGATTTCATGACGGCTGACTGGGCAAAGATTCCGTATGAAGTACTGGAAAGGGTTTCAAATCGCATAGTAAATGAAGTGAAGAATATCAACCGGGTTGTTTATGACATTACCTCAAAGCCTCCGGCGACCATTGAGTGGGAGTAAGTATTCAAACGCCGAAAACCCGCATGATTGTTGGGTTTTGTGAGTGCAAAGCAGTTAAATGATACTGTTTTGATACTGAAACTTATCCCCATGGAATATTTAGACATGAGAAACCCCTCTCGTCTGAACGCAAAGTTCAGACGAGAGGGGTTTTTATATTTGCTCCGCTCTATGCAATTAGCTATTTTTTGCCGTCAGTCTCAAATGATTTCAAGGTTTTTCCGCTTGTAGTTTTCCACTGTTGCGGACCACTAATGCTGTAGCCTGCAGCAAAGGCTGCTGCAGCGGACGAACTGGAAAAAAGTTTGTCAAACTGGAGAATGCCATTAACGATTTCTCCTTTTTCTCGGCTTTCCTCTACCTTCTTCTTGATCCCAACATTGAGTGAATCAGAGGAGTTTTCATGAATACTGGAACCCTTTAGCAACACGAAACCGTCAGAAGTAGGCATACCCGAGGCTTTTCCATTTCCAGCAGATACAGAAAAGACTACGGCCTCATCCTTCTCACTGAGAGCTTTTTCGGTATAAGGTTCAAACACTTTATGACCTAATGCATTTACGAGTATTTTTGCATTATAAATAAATTCCTCAAGGGTGGCTTGGTCTGCTTCGGATATGGAAGATTTTGTTGGTATGGTTGAATTATCTATAGTGTAGCGGCCATACTCTGAGGCAATTTCGTAAAATCGATTTTCAAGATACTTTATGTGAGCTTTGTTGAGATTGGAGTCTTTGCTGATAAACACAATTACCTCGTTCCAATTATCCTTCTTCTCCAGATGTTGTTTGAGTCTCACAATCGTGTTTTCAGCTTCCCCAATATAGATCTGGGGGCAGTCTCTTGTCTCATCTTGTCCAAATAAAAAGTACACGCCGGGAGAGGTCAATTCAGATCTTGCGTCACTCTCTTTTACACGATTTCTCGGAATTTTATATGCGATGCCTGTCCAATTGGATAACTCGCAAATCCAACGACCATTCGGAGTGCCGTCAACAAAAAAGAGCTGTATCGTTTTTCCAAATTGCATGAAATCCCCTCCTACTCATTAACCTTCCGCCACTTTTTTGACGGCTCAATCTTTCCGCAGTCATCGCAG
>CAZSVI010000130.1:0-10277 GCA_964610205.1 uncultured Oscillospiraceae bacterium | reverse complement strand
AAGATGAAGGCATTTGGTTTGATTTCAAAAATCCCTCGCTCCTTCAGATATAAAAGTTTATATCTTAACACCTGACAAAAAACGATCTCAGGACGATAGGCGATCTATTTTAATATATGTGCGATGAAGTAGAAGATATTAAATTTTCAGTTTCACTAATGCTCGTGATTGAACTATTAAGAAACCTTCGGTTAGCATTTCCATCTTTTCTTCCGAAAAAATTCTTTTAGAAGAGAAGCACATTCCTCTTCCATAATTCCTCCGTATACCGTAACACGATGATTTAATTCCTTAAGCCGGAAAACATCGGTTACCGATCCGCAGGCACCGGCCTTTGGATCAAAAGCGCCGAAATAAAGGCTTCTTATTCTGGCGTTAATGATTGCGCCTGCGCACATGATGCACGGTTCCAGTGTTACATATAAATCACAGTCTTTCAGATACCAGCTGCTTAGAGCGCGGCAAGCCGCGTCAAGAGCAAGGATTTCGGCATGGGCAGTGGCGGATTGCAGGGATTCCCGTAAATTATGCGCTGCAGAAATAATTTTTTTTTCATACACAACCACAGCTCCAACCGGAACCTCATCTTTTCCGACAGCTTTATTTGCCTCTTCAAGGGCAAGCCGCATATAGTGATTGAGCACAAAAAAGCCTCCTGTTCAACATTCTCATCTGTTCGTCTTCATTATATCAAATCCGGTTATGAACAAACAGTAAAAAGCATATATTTTCATAAGAGGGGAGGCTTGCTTATAGATGAAAGTGAAACGTAAGATGCTGCTGCTTGTTGTGTGTCTGATGATTTTCTTCCCGTTGGCAAAAACCTTTCAAAAGAAGGAAGAGAAGCCTGAAAAACCAGTAAGGCAGGCGTCAGATATAGAAATTATTGTGTATAACACAAGAGAACAGGTAATACGGGCTATGGATCTGGAAGAATATCTGGTGGGTGTTGTAGCCGCAGAAATGCCTGCCGGCTTTTCCATTGAGGCACTAAAAGCCCAGGCCATTGCAGCCAGAACCTATGCGCTTGGAAGAGCAATCGGGAAATATGGAAGTACTGAGGATGCCCATTTTGGAGCGCATGTCTGTACCAGTTCCGCACATTGCCAGGCATGGATCCCAAAGGAGCTGTACAGCACATGGTATCCTGAATCCGATGTCGAAAAGAACTGGGAAAAAATCGAACAGGCCGTACATGAAACATGCGGATTGATTTTAACCTATGAAGGGGAAATCGTTAACCCATTATACCATGCAAACAGCGGAGGTATAACAGAAGATGCACAGGAGGTATGGAGTTCGGTAAGTGAAGTTCCCTATCTGCGAAGCGTGTACTCTGATGGAGAAAACGAGTATACCAGCTATGAAAAAAAAGTTGTTGTAACAGGAAATACATTCCGGGAAAAACTGATTAAGGATTATCCTGAAATTGTATTTTTAGGTCCCCTTTCAGATGATGTTGAAGTTGTTCAGTATACTAACAGCCAGAGAGTGAAAGAACTCAGGGTAGGAAGCATAACCATAACCGGAACAAAATTCAGGGAAATGTTTTCTCTGGCATCCACGCAGTTGGAAATATGTTTTGTAGACGACGACAGGATAGAGATTACAACATATGGCTTTGGACATGGTGTGGGAATGAGCCAGTGCGGAGCGAACGAACTGGCCGGAAAAGGCAGGAATTATGAGTATATACTGCAATATTATTACACAGGTGTTGAAGTAGAGCCTGTTTCAGAGGAAATTGTCTTAATGCTTGGGACGAAATAAAGAAACAGGCATATAACGAATACAACAGCCTGGTTATGTAGCCTGATTATGCCAATACGTTGGATAATAACATATTTATGTTAGCTTATCGGATAGTATTCATTTAGTGTTACAAACTCTAAAGAATTTACATTACAGCAGTCAGCGAATTTACGAAAATATTCCTTACATGTATAATTCCACTTCCAGTGGCAATAATATTTTCTGGAGGTGGACATTGTGAATAACAAAGGTTTCTATAATGATAATAAAGAGTGGACGGAGAAAATAAAAAACTTTTTTAAGGAAAGCGGTTTTTATATCATGATCGTTCTAGGACTGTGTGTTCTTGCAGTAGGTGCTGTTTATTTCACAACAAACCATTTGATTTCTTCTCCCGATGAATTTGAAGAAGGATTGGTTCCTGACGATGCCAGGGACGAAGCAGGAGATAATAAAGAAATTGTAATACTGGATGATGATACAAAATTCCGGGATGAATCCATATATGACGATTTACAGATACCGGATACAGGGTCGGACTATGCCGATATGGGTAGCCAGAGGGATATGGAAGAAAAATTGGTTGCTGAGAACACAGAGATTTCTGATGAAAATACTGAGGCAAATGCAGTTACTCAGCCGGCAGTATCACCAACATTGGCGCCGGCAGCCACAAAAGCACCTGATAAACCCGTAGAAAAAGCCAAAGAAGATGAAACTACCCAGGAAGT
Source organism: uncultured Oscillospiraceae bacterium (assembly GCA_964610205.1). Taxonomy (GTDB): domain Bacteria; phylum Bacillota; class Clostridia; order DSM-8532; family DSM-8532; genus CAZSVI01. Next base: position 7,794 of record CAZSVI010000130.1, on the reverse strand, counting down.
AATAAAACTGTTCGGTTCAACACCGGTATTCATAATGCCTGTCGAAGGGAAAATATTGATGGACTATGCTATGGACAGACTGATATATTCGAAAACACTTGATGAGTGGAGAACCCACAGTGGTATTGATATTTCAGCACCAAGGGGAGAAGCTGTGAAAGCTGTCGCGGATGGTTATGTTAAAGAAATTAAGAATGATCCATGTTATGGAGTTACAATTACAATAGACCATGAGAACGGTTATAAATCAATTTATTCAAACCTTGCCAGCGGAAGCATGGTGAGTACAAACCAAAAGGTGAAAGCCGGTGATCCGATATCAAGTGTTGGCAATACGGCAATATTTGAATGTATGGATCCTCCGCATCTGCATTTTGAAATGTATAAAAATGATAAGTTGATTGATCCAAAATCAGTACTGCCGATTTCCGGGGAATAATCGTTATCAGGGGAAAATCATCCGGATTTTGCCCTGATAAGAACAAACCGGATAGAGTTATAATAGGGAAGTAAAGCTTACTTCTAAAACATAACCCGGTGTGAATGTGCATATAAATATTAACAGAAACACCATAAGCCAGGCAGGTTCTGATGCTGTAGGAGGGAATTGGCTTTGAAACAATATATTGAAGAAAGGGCGCTGGAACTGGGATCATTTATTATTGAGAATAAAACCACAGTGAGAGCAGCGGCCCAGACATTTGGAATCAGTAAGAGTACCGTACACAAGGATGTTACCGAAAGGCTTAGAAAGCTTAATCCATCCATGGCTAAACAAGTAAAAAGAATTCTGGAAGAGAATAAGGCCGAAAGACACATACGAGGCGGAGAAGCCACGCGGATAAAATACAAGAAGGATGAGAGGAAGGCCGGATAAAACCGGTCTTTCTTTATGTCCGGATACTCAAACAGTAACCATAATAGGCTTTATAGCAGCTTTCCAAATTATCCTTGCATTCCATATGAAATGTGTTAATATAAAAATAGACAAAAGACGACATGGTAATAAATCCGGTTCAACTTAGAAAGGAACCGTATATTTTTGTCATGGGGAATATGTCTGTATATTTGTTTTTATGGAAATAATACTGGATATTAAAAACGGAGCTTAAGTTATAAATACTTCCGGGGATAGAATTATTTAGGGAAAAGGGGTTGTCACAATTGGGTCTGGGACTGGATATTGGTATTGATTTGGGAACGGCGACTATTTTGGTCTATATAAAAGGAAAAGGGATTGTTCTTAGGGAACCGTCTGTGGTTGCTATTGACAAAAACACCAACAGGCTTCTGGCTGTCGGGGAAGAAGCCAGGAAGATGCTGGGGAGGACCCCCGGTAACATAGTGGCTATAAGGCCTTTGCGGGAAGGTGTTATATCCGACTATCAGGTAACTGAGCGAATGCTCAAATACTTCATAAACAAGGTTTGCAGCAGAAGTATGTTTAAATTGTTCAAACCCAGGGTAATGATATGCGTTCCCAGCGGTGTAACCGAAGTTGAAAAACGTGCTGTTGAAGATGCAGCTGTTCAGGCTGGTGCAAGGAAGACATATCTTATTGAGGAGCCGATTGCCGCAGCAATCGGAGCGGGCATAGATATTACAAAAGCATGCGGCAGCATGGTTGTGGACGTGGGAGGAGGAACTACGGATATTGCAGTAATATCCTTAGGAGGAACCGTTGTAAGCTCGTCTACCAAAATTGCCGGGGACAAGCTTGATGAAGCCATTATCCGGTACATGCGCAAAAAGCATAATATCATGATCGGTGAACGTACCGCAGAGGAAATGAAGATTCAAATAGGAACGGTATTTCCCAGAACCCAGGAAGTTTCCATGGATGTCCGGGGCAGAAATCTTGTGTCTGGTCTTCCGAAAACAATCCGCATTACATCGACTGAGATTATGGAAGCATTGGAAGAACCGGTCTCAAGTATAGTCGAAGCGGTTCATTCGGTACTGGAAAGAACCCCTCCTGAGCTTGCGGCCGATATCAGCGACCGGGGTATTGTTATGACAGGAGGCGGGAGCCTTGTATATGGCCTGGACAAACTGTTGCAGCACAGAACGGGAATTAACGTGCTGATTGCTGAAGATGCCGTATCCTGTGTAGCTCTTGGAACCGGGAAGGTTCTTGATAATATTGAAATAATTCATAATACGCAGGTTGAAAGATCCGAGTACAGAAGGTAGCAAAATATTCTTAAAAGGCTGTAAACAAAAAGTTTACGGCTTTTTTTATGCCTTTAGTGTCAATATTGTAAAAACAATCTTTTGTCTGCGGGATTATTATGCAAAACATATTATTTTCCGATAAATATATTATGTATAAGCCGAACAAAGCTGAATGGTTTCAGCTTAACACACATCCGGCTTCTAAAAGAAAAATTTTTATACAGGAAGTTTTATTATGGTTAGAGGATTATATACCTCCGGATGGAGCATGCTTGCCCTGAATAAGAAAATGGACGTACTGGCAAATAATCTGGCCAATGTATCAACCAACGGCTATAAAAAAGATACGGTGGTTCTTGAGGGTTTTCCAAAATTATTGGCAAGGAGAATTTATGATAATACTGACGGAGTCATGGACGGGGTTCCTGTTGGTGACCTTTCCTTCAGCAATGATGTCGGTGAGATATATACATATTTTCAGCAGGGCGGACTCAGGAAAACTGACCACAGCCTGGATATAAGTATCCAGGATGAAGGAAAAGCCTTTTTCAGTATTGCCGTTCCCTCGGAAAATGGGTTTATGGAGTTTTATACAAGGGACGGGGGCTTTTCCCTTAATTCCAATGGGCAATTAATTTCAAAGCAGGGGTACTTTGTTTTGGGTAAAAACGGAGTCATTCAACTGGACAGTGATCAATTTACCGTCAATAATGACGGTTCTATAATACAGAACGGACTTATTGTCGATACACTTTTGATTAAGCAATTTGAAGATCCGCACACACTCCGGAAAAACGGGGAAAACCTTTTAAGCCCCACCGAAAACACCATGGAGGTAGAATTCACGGGTCAGGTAATACAGAGTTATCTGGAGCAATCCAACGTTGATGCAATCCGTGAAATGGTAGATATGATATCCCTTATGCGAAGCTACGAAGCCAATCAGCGGGTTATAACAGCAATTGACGGTACTCTGGATAAAGCGGTTAATGAAGTGGGAAGAGTATAGCTTATCAGTCGCAGTACGGGCGCAGACGGGGGAACGGGATTGTGTCCCGCATACTTCAAGGAAAGGATGAAAAGTATTATGATGAGAGCGCTTTGGACGGCCAGTTCAGGAATGAAGGCCATGCAGTTTAATGTGGATACCATTTCAAATAATCTGGCGAATGTGAACACATATGCCTTTAAAAAGGAAAGGGCTGAATTCGAGGATTTGTTATATGTAACAATTGAGCGCGCATACATGATGGAAAACCAGGGAAGGCCGGTTAACCTACAGGTCGGACATGGAGTTGTAGCCAGATCCGTGTCCAGGGATTTTACCTGGGGCAGTCTTCAGCAGACTGAAAACCAACTGGATTTTGCCATTGTAGGAGATGGATTTTTCAGTATACGGTATGCCGATCAGAATATTTACTATACACGTGACGGAAGCTTCAAGCTTTCGGTAACGGAAGACGGCAATATGATTACTACTGCCCGGGGATACCCGGTTTTGGATGAAAACGGAGAGCCCATTTACTTTGACTTTCCACTGGAGCAGATGACAGTATCAGAGCAGGGTGATGTCAGCTACAGGGATGAAGAAGGCTTTATTATTCCCACGGGTCAGCGTATTGGAATATTTAAATTCAATAATCCTCAGGGACTTGAATCCATCGGCGGTAACATGTATTCTGAAAACAGCGCCTCGGGCTTTGCTGTTTATGATGCGGATATGGGAGCTCCAAGTATTCTGAGGCAGGGATACCTTGAGGCATCGAATGTTCAGATTGTTGAGGAAATGGTGAACCTTATTACCGCTCAAAGAGCTTATGAACTGAATTCCAAGGCTATTACAACTTCCGATGAAATGCTCGGTATTGCAAATAACCTGAAACGGTAAACACAAATCGGCAAGGAAACTTCGCTGAAGGAGTTGTATTGATATGAAAATTGATGGAATTGGCATAAACGATATAGCAAATACTATTAATAAAAGACAGATCAACGAGGATCAGTCTTTTGAGGATATTCTGGAAAAAGCGTATTCCGATGGTGACAGAGAAAAGCTGAAGGAGGCCTGTAAATCTTTTGAAGGAATTTTTATGCAAATAATGTATAAGCAGATGAAAAAGACCGTTCCCGAGAGTGACCTCCTTACAAAAAGCACTGGGCGGGAAATATTCGAGGATATGCTGGATGATGAACTTATAAACAGCGCAAAGGAAAGGGGAATCGGGCTGGCAGATATTCTATACCGGCAGCTCAGCCTGAATATGGATAATCTTTATACCGTAAGTTATGAAAAAAAGGAATGATAGTCTGCGTCTGGTTGTTTTCATACTGATTCTGTTTTCCTTATCAGGTTTGGGCCCATCAGAAGAACATCATTCGGTTCCTTTGGATGGGTCTTATTTATACGATGACAATCCTGTTGAAGCATCCTCTGCGCCGGTACCTGAAGAACCGATTAAGGAAGCAGTAATTCATTGGAGAGAGGAATTTGAAATTGATGGGAAACCACAGGTGGCGTATTTCCTGGAATTGAACCTTGAAAATCCTAATCTGGAGGTTTTCCCTGTCCTGTCACAGGACAGAATATTCGGTTTTGAGTTTTTAAGTGAAATGAATCTGAGATATGAAGCTGCGGCCACAGTGAATGCTGGCTTCAACCATGCCTACGGTCAACCGTCAGGACTGGTTGTTCAAAACGGGAGGATTATATCGGGAAGCTCCGGCTATGGAAGGAATCTGTTAATCAAGGATCAAAAAGCCTGGTTTCTAAATTCCTCAATAAAGACGTGGATTCAGCAGGGAGAGGAAAAACTGCCTGTTGACAGGGTGAATCCGTACCCTCAGGACAGGGGAATTTTGATATTTACACCGGAATTCGGTCCTGCAAACCGGATCGAAGGGAAATCCACCACTTGTATAGTTGAAAACAATAAGGTGGTGTCGTCGGAAATAGTAAGTGGGGAAACGGATATACCTGATAACGGGTATTTAATTGTTGATTTAAGAACGGATAATTCACCGCTTCTAAGTTTTATTCCGGGCAATGAGGTAAAACTGTCCTGGGAGGGAGAGGCGGAGCAGGGATACCAATGTTCGGGCTCCCTTGTTGAAAACGGAGTTAATACGGCAGGTGAAAATGATCCCTGGGCCGGCAGCCTTGGAATTCCCACCCCGAGGACCGCGGTCGGAATAAAAGATGCTTCCACCCTTATATTCCTTGTAGTAGATGGCAGACAGCCCGGATACAGTGTTGGGGTTACAGGAAAACAACTGGCGGACATATTAATATCTGTTGGTGTAACCGAGGCGGCTCTTCTGGATGGAGGCGCCTCCAGTCAGATGATAATTTCAGGTGAGACGGTAAACAGACCCTCCACGGGGAAAGAGCGCCTTCTGGCTTCCGCGTTCATAATAATGGAACAGACGGATGATAATAGCTTATTCAGGAATCCCTGAAGGGGTAAACAATTCAATGAGCGTCAAAATGTCTTTTCTCCTTGTTAATTCAGAAATTATTTAATTCAATTTAATAGTAACGAATTGTAATTTTTGAAATAAGACTGTTACAATCGGTATATTGTAATGCCTTGTTCAATAAGATATAATTTTGATATTATTTATATATGTTGAATATTTAATTCAACATATATAAATGGCACATGGGCAGCATAAAATGAAAAAAGTATGCTTCACTTATAAGTAATCATTTGTCTAAAAACTTTTTTCATTTTATATAGATAAGAACAGCTGCCTGCAGCAGAAATGACAATGAAGGTGCTGAATGAACAACAAATAGGGGAATGATGCATGTCTAAAAGGTGTAAATTAATAATTGCAGCAATGATTATTGCAATTTGTCTATGCACTCTGAATATATACGGATCATGGGCTGTTGAGAATAACCCGGTTGATCTGCTTTTTCCTGAAAATTTACGGTATCAGGTATATTTCCAGGGTGAATTCACACCGGATATCCTTTCCTATCTTGTTAAGCTAACTCCAGCAACTGCTTTAAATACACTGAATGTATTAAGGGGAAGCAATGGGGATCTTATGCTGGATAGGACAGCCAACCGGATGGAAGCTGCAGCGATGCTTGTCCGTCTTCTTGGAGCCGAACAGGAGGCGCTTTCGACCGATTGTGATTATCCTTTTACCGATGTAGCCTCCTGGGCAAGCCCTTACATAGGGTATTTGTACCAAAATGCCCTGACCAATGGTGTGGGAAAAAATATGTACGGATCAGAGCGGGCTGTCGATGAAAAATCATATTTAACCTTTTTATTACGTGCTCTTGGTTATACTGATAAAGACGGACAGGATTTCACCTGGGATACGGTGGAGCAGACAGCGTTAAAGGCAGGTATCTTAAAACCGGGAGAAAAAATTAATGACGGCATACCTTTTACCCGCGCGCGTCTTTCGGAATTGTCCTGGAGAACAATGTTTGTTGATCACAAACTGCATAACCAGTATCTGATTGTCTTTCTCTACAACAAGGGGATGTTTTCAGGCGAAAGCGTGGAAATGCTGCTGGAAGGCCAGGGAAGACCTCTTGCCAATCAATGGCTGTTAAATTTGGCTGAGGTTGAGAATGCTTTTTTAGAGCATGAAAGCGATATGGAATTTACACTTAATGAAGAGATGGTAAACAATGAGTTTCAAAAACATATCGGATACATACTGGAACGGGTACAGTTATCAACGGGAGTTTTTTACAAGGGTTATTCATCCGAACTCTGGCAGAAAGAAAACGAGTATGTTTTATATATCAAACCCCGTTATGTAAATACATTGGAGCAGGATCAAAGCCTCTTTGCCGCGGTTGACGAAATAAACAGTATCATACTGGAACCGGGAATGACGGATTATGAAAAGGAAAAAGCGGTACATGACTTTCTTATCCAAACCTTGAAATATGATACAAGTTCAAAGATAATTGATGAAATACCGGAATCATCCTTTCATGCCCTTGGTGCATTGCAAACAGGAACGGCTGTTTGCCAGGGGTATTCGGAGCTTATGATGCTGTTGTTAAACAGGGCTGGAATTCCGTGCCGCATGGTTATAGGTGAGGCTGACGGAAGCAGTCATTCCTGGAATATGGTTCTGCTGAACGGGGGACCCTATCATGTGGATGTAACATGGGACGACCCGGTGACCGAAAATGGGAAAGATTCCCTCTGCTATGATTATTTCAACCTCACCGATAATGAAATCAAACAGGAGCACATCTGGCTCTATGAGAATTATCCTCCCTGCACGGCGATAGAGGAGAATTACTTTTATAAAAACAATCTGGTTATAAACAGTGAAGCCATGTTTATACAAGCTTTAAAGGAAGCTGTAAAAAGCCGGGAAACGGATATTTATTTAAAACTTCAGGATATTGATGCTGAAAACCTGGATATTGTAAAAATTATATATGATATAAATGATGAATTGGGATATACCGTGCAAAGCTTTATTGATTCCTCAAAGAAGGAAATACAGGTAATAAGGCTCGAATCAATCAAATACGCCAAATGATTCTTTTAATTATATTTGTATTATTTGTATTATTTGGGTGAATGGACAAAGTAAGTGCAACCTTTGAAAGAGAAAGTGCACCAGAGTAGC
>CAZSVI010000129.1:0-10428 GCA_964610205.1 uncultured Oscillospiraceae bacterium | reverse complement strand
ATAACAGTGAAAATACTAAAATACCCGGTGCTCAAGCATATATATGCTATTTTTGACATCACTAATCAAATTGCAACCCGGTTTAAATATCTGCTAAGGTATTCTAATACAACTGTTCCATTTGAGAATGGTGGTCGGATATTTACAACCCAACCCTTGTCGTATAATTTGTTCTTTAGTTTTCTGTATTGATTTTTATCCTTTAAATATTCCAACCCTCCCGCAAGAATCAATTCCCCTTTTTCATATTCTTGATTAAACATACTCATAAATTTACCGCGGAATAATTGTGCAATTACATGCATCGGTATAAAATACTTCCTGGGTGTAATATCCAGCCAGTAATCATTACGTTCAGATATTCCGCAACCGGGAACTAAGCAATGGATATGGGGATGATCCATTAAATTCTGACCCCAGGTGTGGAGTATAGACATAAAACCTATTTTTGCCCCAAGGTATTTTCTGTCCGATGCCAATTCAAGAAGTGTTTGTGCAGACGCCTTAAACAGCATGTTATACATGCGTTTCTGGTTCTGTAAAATTACTGGATTCATTTCAGATGGTATGGTAAATATTATGTGATAGTATGATACAGGAAGCATTTCCTGTTTGCGTTTACTAATCCATTTTTCACAGGTATCACCTTGGCACTGTGGGCAAATAAGCATTAGATACAGGAAAAGCAATAAAAAACGATCCCTCTAAATTCCAAAGGTTTTCGTCCATTTTTGTTAGAATTATTTTATTTATGTGAAAATTTATGGTGCGCTATATTTATATTTAAATGCACCCGGGAATTTTAAAGATACTTGCAAATGGAGGTGCGTTGTAGTATCCTATTTTGGGTGAGTGCAAAATATCCAGTCCATTAAAACAAATTAATTGGTCGGATAAAAATTGAGTATGAATTTTTTGAATCTTCATTATTTTTTGGTTGTCGCGGAGGAATTAAATATCACCAGGGCGGCGGAGAAACTCTTTATTTCTCAGCAGTCATTAAGCAACCATATTTTAAAGCTTGAAAAGCAACTGGGAGTTACTCTGTTTACCCGTACTACGCCACTTTCGCTGACGTATGCAGGCACAAGGGTAGCTCGGATGACGGCACAGATACTGGATATTGAAAAGCAAATCACTGTAGAGATGGAAGATATCAATAATAACAGCAAGGGAAGTTTGACCATCGGAGTTTCTCACACCAGAGGCCGTGTCTTCCTGCCCAACGTTCTTCCTGTATACAAAGAGCGTTACCCGGGTATTGATCTGTCTTTGGTGGAAGGCAATTCGGATGAGCTTGAAGATAAGCTTTTTCATAGTCAGATTGATCTGATGATTGGTTTTTCACCTATTAAACTTGATGAGGCGGAATCGATAGATATCCTGACAGAAAAAATTTTCCTTGTTGTACCCGATGCAATTCTGAAGCAGGAGTTTCCCGGAGATTTTGCCGATATTATTACGCGGTTTGAAAATGGAGTGGACATATCCTTGTTCAAAAATTGTCCGTTTTTAATGATGTCCACCCGCAACAGGTTACGCACCATTGCCGATGAGTATCTTAAAAAGAATAAAATAAAACCGGATATAATTCTTGTAACGGAAAACATTGAAACACTTCTGGCTCTTTGTATTAAAGGAATGGGTATTACCTTTTATCCCGAATTGTTCGTTAAAAATTTAAGTCCGTTTATATTAAGTGAAATGGACAAACCGATACATATTTTTCCGTTAAATGACAGTTCAACAGACGGAACCCTTGTCATCGGATATCGCAAGGGAAGATACCTTTCCAATTCCTCAAAGAAATTTATTTCTCTTGTAAAGGAGATATATTCAGAAGATTAGGTTTTCTGCAGCATATAAACTTCAATATATGCATAACGCAGGCAGTTGAAGTTATTGTCAGGCATCAATACATTTTCCTAAAATAAAAATGGAAAAAACATTCACATAATCAGGTAGTATTTACATTTTTCAAATAGCAAAATTTGAACGTCAATCCCTAAAGGATAAAACTAACAACCAAATAGTTGTGAAAAAAACAGATACTTTAGTGTTGGTAATTCTTATTACATAATGCTATTATTTTAATTGGAGACAAAAGTATTATAATTGTAAAATATGTAATTTATTAAATAAGTATCTATAAAATGGGGGCATATATTTTCATGAAGGCCACAGTAAAAGAACTGGTTTTAAATGCAGAATGGTGTAAGGGTTGTGGTATCTGTGCAGAGTTTTGTCCAAAGAATGTTCTAAAGCTTGATAATGGAAAAGCGGTAATAATTCAACCTGAAAACTGCATAAGCTGTGGATTGTGCGAGTTGCTCTGTCCCGATTTCGCGCTATATTTTGATAAAACACTCGTGTGTTGCACACAAAACGCGTAAGGCAGGCGCAATAACGCCCGCGTTTTGCACGTAATTTGCACCGGTGTTTTGAATTGAAAGAGGTGTACCAATGTACAGGCTGATGCAGGGGAACGAAGCATGTGTAGAAGGAGCGATAGCCGCAGGAATGCGGTTTTTTGCCGGCTACCCCATTACACCTTCAACAGAGATTGCCGAACTGTCGGCAATAAGGCTGCCGATGGTTGGAGGTAAATTTATTCAGATGGAAGATGAAATTGCATCAATGGCGGCAGTTATAGGAGGTTCTCTGGCAGGATTGAAATCAATGACTGCCACAAGCGGGCCGGGCTTTTCACTTAAACAGGAAAATTTAGGTTATGGGGCAATGACGGAGATACCCTGCGTTATTGTCAATGTTCAGCGTTCAGGTCCTTCAACCGGACTTCCAACATCGCCGTCACAGGGCGACGTGATGCAGGCAAGGTGGGGTACGCACGGTGATCATCCGATTATAGTCCTATCTGCTTCTTCAGTAAGGGAAACCTTTGACTTAACGGTACGGAGTTTTAACCTGTCGGAAAAATACCGGACACCTGTAATACTGCTTCTTGATGAAATAGTCGGACATATGCGGGAAGGTATTGAAATTCCGTCCGAGCTTGTAATATTTGATCGCATAAAGCCTTCGCCTGGGCAGAAGGATTACCTTGCATACAAGGTTCCTGAAGGAGAGATAGTCCCGCGCATGTCTCCTGTGGGAGGAGGATTCCGTTATCATGTTACCGGACTAATGCATGACGAGGCGGGATTCCCCGTGAACAGCAATAAAACAGCCGGTGAGCTTTGTACAAGGCTTATGAAAAAAATACAGGACAATCATAATGATATTGTTACATATGAAGAAAAGAATATTGATGATGCGGAGATTATCATCCTGTGTTATGGCGGAACGGCCAGAAGCGCTATGGAAGCGGTAAAATCAGCCCGGAGTTCGGGTATAAAGGCAGGCATGTTCAGACTGATCACAATCTGGCCTTTCCCGGAAAAAAGGCTGAAGGGGATATCCCTTAAAGCAAAGCATATTATTGTCGCTGAACACAATTACGGACAGATACTTTTTGAAGCCGAACGTATCATAAAGAACAACTGTCTTCTTTCCCATATTGGAAAGGTGGATGGCGACGTTATAACACCTGAAGAAATACTGAAAAAAATCAGCGGGGTGATATCAATTGGCAAGTCAGTTGGTTAACGCGTATTTCAGGCGGGACAGACTGCCTCATATATGGTGTCCCGGATGCGGCAACGGTATTGTTGTGCGGGCTGTTGTACAGGCAGTATCCAACCTGAAACTCGATAAGGACAGGATATGTCTCGTTGCTGGGATTGGATGCTCTTCAAGAGCCGCGGGGTATCTGGATTTCAACACAATCCATACCACCCACGGCAGGGCGTTGGCTTTCGCAACCGGTGTGAAGCTTGCGAATCCTGAACTTGATGTGCTGGTAATCGCCGGTGACGGAGACGCTGCCGCTATAGGCGGAAATCATCTGATACATGCGGCAAGAAGAAATATCAATATTACAACGGTTATATTCAACAACAGTATTTACGGAATGACCGGGGGACAGTATTCTCCCGAAACACCAAGAGGAGAATTCGGCACAACAGCACCTTACGGTAATATTGATGAGCCGTTTGACATCGGAAAACTTGTTGATGCGGCAGGAGCCACCTATGTAGCCAGAGGTACTGTGTACCATGCCAAACAGCTTGCAAGACTTATTGAAAACGGTATCAGGAACAAAGGATTCTCCCTTATTGAGGCAATAAGCATCTGTCCGACATATTACGGAAGAAAAAACAGGAAGGGAAATGCGGTTGACATGTTGAGATACCAAAGAGACAATGCTGTTAATGTTGGTATTGCTGGAAAGATGACACCGGAACAGCTTCAAGGGAAAATAATAACCGGTGTGCTTAAAAACACAAAAAGGCGTGAATACACTGAAGAATATCAAAAAATATTAAACAAATTTACGGAGGCATCATTATGAAGCAAAAAGTTGAGTTGTGTTTAACCGGTTCAGGCGGACAGGGTATTATTCTTGGAAGTATTATTCTGGGTGAAGCAGCCATTATGAATCATAAAAAAGCGGTGCAGTCTCAATCATACGGTCCCGAAGCCCGTGGCGGATCCAGTAAAGCCGAGGTTATAATCAGTGACGATGAAATTGATTATCCGAAAGTTCAGAATACAAATCTTTTGTTAGCGCTTACACAGGAAGCCCTTGACAAGTATGCCGACGAAACAAATGAAGACACGGTTTTGCTTGTTGATTCGAGCCTGAGGGTTCCGGAAAACATTCCAGCCCATAAGGTTGTTTCCATACCTATTCTGGATACGGCCAACAAGGTAATTGGGAAACCCTATGTTGCCAATATTATATCGGTAGGCGCCATTAACGCGATAATGAAACTGGTATCAGATAAAATCCTTGAAAATGTCGTATTACACAGGGTACCAAAGGATACCTGTGAGGTTAACCTCAGATCGCTGCATGAGGGATATAAGCTTGTGGAAAGCATGAAAAAAAACAACGATATCGAGTGGGTACGCGCAGAAACGACATTGTCGTAACCCCGGAGGGATGATGATGAATATACATGAATACCAGGCGAATAATATTCTCCGCCAATATGGAATAGCCAGCCCTGAAGGCAGAGTTGCATTTACCGTTGAGGATGCTGTAAAGGCAGCCGGGGAACTCAGCTGTGAACAGTATATGGTAAAAGCTCAGATTCATGCCGGTGGCCGGGGAAGTGTGGGAGGTGTGAAGCTTGCCAAAAATTATAAAGAAGTAAGGGAATATGCCGAAAGCTTATTGGGTAAAAAGCTGGTTACCCGCCAGACAGGTAGTAACGGGAAGAAGGTGAATTGCCTTCTTATTCAATGCGCCGTTCAAATAAAAAAGGAATACTATATAGGCTTTGCAATAAATACCGCGGAATCAAGGATTGTTATAATGGCATCCGGGGAGGGTGGTATCGATATAGAGGAAGTTGCCGAAAGGAAACCTGAAAAAATATTCATGGAATATATTGATCCCCAAATAGGACTTCATGGATATCAGGCGGTAAATTTAGCTGAAAAAATCAAGCTTATGCCTTCAAACATAAACACATTTGTAAAATATATATCAGGAATGTACCGGTTATTTGTTGACAAAGACTGTTCCATTGCCGAAATAAATCCTCTTGTTGAAACGGTGGACGGAAAGCTGCTGGCTCTGGATGCCAAAGTAAGCTTTGATTCAAACGCTTTATTCCGTCACGGTGATATTCTGAACCTTCGCGACTATGACGAAGAAGATTCAAAAGAGGTTGAAGCGTCACAGTATGGCCTGAGTTATATATCACTGGATGGTAATATCGGGTGCATGGTTAACGGAGCCGGGCTGGCAATGGCGACAATGGACATAATAAGGCAGTATGGCGGCAGGCCGGCGAATTTTCTGGATGTTGGAGGGGGAGCAACGGCACAAAAAATAGCTGAAGCATTAAGAATAATCCTGTCTGATATAAAAGTCAGGGGGATAATGGTTAATATCTTCGGAGGAATAATGAAATGTGATGAGATTGCAAAAGGTATCGTCGAAGCTTCAAATCGCTTTGATTTCAAAATACCTGTTGTTGTACGCCTGGAGGGAACGAATGCCGAACAGGGCAAAAAAATATTGAAGGAATCCGGTATAAACGTCATATCCGCTGATTCCATGTCACAGGCTGCCCGCAAAATCCTGGAGTATACTGAGCAATATAAAGAGGTGTTTGTATGAGCGTTTTTATAAATAAGAATACAAAGGTAATTGTTCAGGGGATAACAGGAAAACACGGCGCCTTCCATACAAAACAGATGCTGGAATACGGTACGAAGATTGCAGGTGGTGTTACCCCCGGAAAGTGTGGGTTGAAGGTAGAGGGTGTTCCTGTATTTAACAGTGTCCGGAAAGCAAAAGAGGAAACCGGAGCAAATACGTCTGTGATTTATGTTCCTCCGGCACAGGCTGCCGACGCAATTCTTGAAGCTGCGGACGCGGGAGTTGAATTGATTGTGTGTATAACAGAAGGTATTCCAATCCTGGACATGATAAAGGTTAAAAACTATATGCGGAATAAAGCAACCCGGCTTGTAGGGCCTAACTGTCCCGGCATTATAACTCCGGAGGAGTGCAAGATTGGAATCATGCCGGGTTATATACATAAAAAAGGACATGTTGGAGTTGTATCTCGTTCGGGTACACTTACATATGAGGCTGTAAATCAATTGTCAACGGCCGGTATCGGGCAGTCAACCGCCATTGGTATAGGCGGTGATCCCATAATAGGTACAGATTTTATAGATGTCCTTAAGGCCTTCAATCAAGACACGGAAACATTTGCGGTGGTTATGATTGGCGAGATCGGGGGTGAGGCCGAGGAGTCGGCGGCAAGCTGGATTGCGGACAATATGATTAAACCTGTTGTGGGCTTTATAGCCGGTGCAAGCGCACCCCGTGGAAAGCGAATGGGTCATGCCGGCGCAATAATATCAGGAAGCAAAGGAAACGCAAAACAAAAAATTGATATAATGAATCAATGTGGTATAAAAGTAGCGCCTGCACCGGATCTGATAGGAAATACACTCATACGGGCTATAGAGGAAGCAGGCATATATGATCAATGTGCTGTTGATGTTTGTTCCCCTTTAATCAGTTAAAAGAGGTTTGAAATCCGCCGGAACCGGAGGCCGGTCAATTTTCAAAATCACGTGTAGTATTGGAGATGCAATAAATGAGACTTAATTTATACAGCATTATATTTAATCCGTTTTTTCTTATCTTTATAACAGTATTTCTTGGGGTATGGGCGGGGAATTGGAAAAAACTCGGAAAAATGAAACCCGGGGTCGGAGGCCCTTTGTTTATTGGTCTTATTATAGGTTGGGTGGTTTATTCTCTGGCTGATGGAATTTCTGAGGGAGATAAGGCATACAATGCAGCCGAAGCCATTATTTCAAAAAACATGGTTCCGTTTGAAATACAATCTTTTATGCTGATGCTTTTTGTCGCGGCAATAGGACTTCTTGCATCAAAGGATTTGGGTATTGTTATAAAAAAATACGGCTTTCGGTTTATTGTTCTGGGAATAGTCATTACCTTGTCTGGAGCGCTGATGTCCTTCGGTATTGTACTATTAAACTCAAAATCCAATATATATGAAGCCTCGGGTGTATATACGGGAGCTTTGACCAGCTCGCCCGGGCTTGGAGCCGCAATTGAAAAATCAATACAGCATGCGGAAATGACCATGAATAATTATGATAATTTACCGGAAGTTAGAAAGATTAAAATACTTCAAATATTTAATTCCGATAATGATATAAATGTGAAAATAACCGATAATCAAAAAAATAGTTTTGTTAACAGCGCTGCTGCCGGTGTAGGTACAGGTTATGCGGTTGCATATCCGTTTGGCATGCTGATGGTTATTCTGGCAATAACGATAATTCCGAAAATATTCAGGATAAATATCGCAAAAGAGAAGGAACAATACTTTGCTGAATTGGATCAAATGCGTAAGGGTGTTGCCAAAAATGAACTTAAGCCAGTTCCTTTTGATTTAAAATCCTATATATTGATTTGTTTTGTAGGTTACCTCACCGGTATGGTTGAAATATATCTGGGTTCTGCAATCGGGTATTTCAATCTCGGTTCAATAGGAGGAGTACTGATTGTTTCAATTGTATTCGGATATATTGGTAAAATCGGGCCTTTTGTTTTCCGTATGGATTCAAAGATACTCGGAATAATAAGGGATATATCTCTCTCCTGCTATGTGGGTATGATTGGCCTCTCTTACGGATATCAGGTGATAAGAGCTTTGTTTGGCGCAGGATTATACATAGTCTTATATTCAATAGCAATTTCAACCTCCTGCATCCTTATCGGTTTTATCCTTGGAAGATATGTTCTGAGGATAAACTGGGTTGTACTTTCCGGCGCCATATGCGGCGGCATGACTTCAACTCCGGGCCTCGGCATTGCTGTGGACTTTATAGGCAGCGATGAACCGGCGGCAGGATATGCGGCCTCGTATCCGTCCGCGATTGCCGGGATGGTCATATTTACGGTTATAATGTATAATATACCTGTATAAAAGGCAGTATAGCAATAGAAACAACTCATATGTTTTTATGCCTTAAAATGAGTGCACCAATATAGAATTAATGCAAGGGAAGGTTTACCATGAATGAATACCAGAACCGTTATTCTTCCTATGAAACGGAGATGGAAGTAAAACAAGGCCTGAATGCCTATATATCCACTGTTTTTGCCTGGATGTTTATTGGTCTTGTGGTAACAGCCGCAATAGCCTATGGCATATCCATAACTCCGGCTGTCGTTTATATGATTGCGGGAAACCCGGTTTTATTCTTCGGTATCATAATCGGAGAAATTGTTCTGGTTGTGTATTTATCAGCCAGAATTACAAAGCTGCGGTTCGCGACAGCGTTTGGTTTGTTTATTCTATACGCCGTTTTAAATGGTGTTATCTTTTCGGTGATATTTCTTGCCTATACACAAACAACGGTCTGGAATACATTTTTAATTACGGCGGCAACTTTTGGTGTTATGGCTTTATACGGTCGTTTTACGGGAACGGATTTAACACGATTCCGTTCCATACTTTTTATGGGGCTGATAGGCGTTATCGTTTTATCGCTGGTGAACCTGTTTATCGGAAGCAGTCAGTTGGGCTGGGTTATTTCAATTATTGGCTTATTTGTGTTCCTTGGTTTGACAGCCTATGATACTCAAAAACTGAAAGGTTATTATTATGGTACAGACGGGCAACCGGCTTTACGCCAGAATCTTGGTGTTATGGGAGCGTTGGCTTTATATCTGGACTTTATCAACCTCTTTCTGCTTTTGCTCAGGTTATTCGGCAGAAGAAGATAAAGCCCGGTTGAATTCCCCCGCCTATAGAGGAAGGGGTTCAGAGGCGTTTGATTAACAAATTGTTTTTTACTCAATTCCATAACTGCCTGTCAGAGGGTCTCGAAAAATCGGAATGCGTGGCGGCGCAAAGGTAAAAACAGTAAATGCGGCGGCAAGCAGGATTAAAACTAATATGGAAAAATACAGGTGTAAACGATTGGTTTTAGCATAATTGTATATATGCAGTGCAAGCAACTGCCCAAATATAACACCAAGAAAAAGGGAAAGGATATCCAGAAAAAGAGACTCAATACCTAATGCTCCTGTATAGGCATAGTAGAATGAAACGATAACCAGCGGATATATCAGTTGGGCTGTTGTACAGGAAAAAAACCATTGGGAAGGAGAGAGCCTTTCTTTTTTGCTTATATTGACATATCCGGTAATACACCATATTAAAGCCGGCCAGAAAGTCATTTTTAAGTGTTCCCATACGCTTTCGTTAACAGGCGCGAAAACACCTGCCGGAACAAGCTTGCCTGACCACTCATAAACAAAATGCATAATACCGGCGGCTGCGATGATTACGGGTATACCCCAAAGAATCCATCGGCTCGCATGGATATTTGATTTACGGACAGCATAATTCGTCACTGTGAGTACTTCCTGAAAAGATTATTATTATTATATTTCACAAACAGGATTATATAACTCTTTACCGGAGTATTCTGTATCTTTCCTTGCTTGACCTGAAATACGTATGGAATTTTCGTCTACGTAAATATTTAAATCTTCTTTGGAAACCCCAGGTATTTCAGCTTTTAGTATAACAGAGTCATTTGTTTCATAAACATCCGCTCTTGGGGAAGTAGACTTGCCAAAAAAACCGAAGGGCGTGTTTTCCATTAAGTTCGACATTTCACGGCTTAAACTATCCGTCTCCCGGAAAGGATTCCACGGAACCAAACTCATATTCATCACTCCTAATCATTTAATAACTATAATATGTTGTACTAAAAATTTAGTACAACATATATAGCACAAGTGAATTGAGCGCGTGCCGAAATTTTTGCAAGCAAAACGGCACATGCGCA
>CAZSVI010000128.1:0-10818 GCA_964610205.1 uncultured Oscillospiraceae bacterium | reverse complement strand
GAGCAGCTGATTTGTAATCAGCAGGTCGGGGGTTCGAGTCCGTCCACCAGCTCCAAAAGAAATCCGCTAATCAATGGTTAGCGGATTTTAATATTTTTCAACTAAAAGGATCCTCATGAATAAAAAAACCTGTACATTCTTCATCCGGGTTATGATATAATTATCCCCAGAGAAAAGGAGGCGGGTACCGGTGGAAGATAAAACCTTTGAATTGCTGGAAAAGATGTATTCCGAGTTCTCAGAATTCCGGAAGGAAACTAATACAAGATTTAATAAAGTCGAAGGCCATATCACAAGGCTTGAAATTGAGCATGGTAAAAAGCTTGATACCCTCTTCGACGGATACAAGCAGCTTGCGGAAGGGCAGGAAGAAATCAAATCGCAGCTGACAGAATTATCATTCAAGGTAGAAAAGCAGGACATACAGATTACCGTTCTTAAAGGCAGTAAAAAAGCAGCAAGATAACGTCATGTTGAAGACAAGTTGGACAACCTGTCTATCCGGGTAAGCAGCCACGATACCAAACTTGAAGTCCTGGAAGGCGGTCGGAAGAAATAAGAGGATAAAAATTTTAAGCTTAATCTTTGTTATACCTGGCATTACTGCTTTATAATAAATTCGTTACATTAGGCTTCCGGTATCACTTGCCGGGGCTTTTTTTGTTCTAACTATTTATCAACTACTCGTGAAAAGGGTGATACTGAAATGTCAAAAAAACAATACCTGTGAAAAAATTAAAAATCGAATTTATCAAGATATCAACATCCTATAAAATATTTAATATTGACTATATGGCATATTGAAATAGAATAAAATTATTGACAGAATTGACGGTACCGGCAATGTATGTGGATACGGAAAAGCTTTTATTCAAAATTGATGTCTGTTTCTTTTATATCAATTTGAAATAAGTGTATGAAAGGAGGAGTGTTGTGGAAGCATTAACTGGCAAACATGTATACAAGCTAAATAGTGATATGCATGGTAGAAATAAGAACAAAAAAGATATACTTATCAGAGATATTTTTAAAAATAAATATATATACTTCATGCTGCTGCCGGTCATGGCTTATTTTATAATCTTCAATTATTTGCCTATGTATGGGGTTATTATAGCATTTAAGGATTTTCGTGCAGGGCTTGGTATTATCAAAAGCCCGTGGGCTGGTTTCAAGCATTTTGAGACTTTTTTTGGTTCGTACTATTGTTGGAGAATTATACGCAATACATTGTTAATCAATTTATACGATCTTATTTTTGCCTTTCCTGCGCCTATACTTCTTGCCATTTTGCTGAATGAATTGCGCAGCGAAAGATACAAGAAACTTGTACAGACTGTAAGCTACTTGCCCCATTTTATATCCACAGTGGTAGTTGTAGGTTTTGTAGGAATGTTTTTCTCGCAGGAAGGAATTGTTAACAACTTTCTTTTGACATTTGGCATGGAAAGGATGAACTTTACATTAGACCCGCAATGGTTCCGGCCGTTGTATATTGGTTCCGGGATTTGGCAAGGTATTGGCTGGGGATCAATTATATATTTAGCGGCAATATCGGGTATATCTCCGCAGTTATACGAATCGGCAACTATAGACGGTGCGGGAAGATTCAAAAAAATTATTCATATTACCATTCCATCAATTGTGCCAACAATTATAATCTTATTGATATTCAGAGTTGGCGACATGATGTCAGTGGGTTTTGAAAAAGTATTTTTGATGTATAATCCCGCCACCTATGCGACGGCGGATGTTATTTCAACGTTTGTGTACAGGAGTGGTTTCGGTAGTGCACAATACAGCTATTCTACCGCAATAGGTCTTTTTAACACAGTTATTAATTTTCTGCTTTTGATTTTTGCTAATTATACAGCAAGAAGCATAAGTGAAAATAGCTTATGGTAAGGATGTGGTTTTTTGCTCTATAAAAGAAAAATTGGCGATTATGCCTTTGACAAATTTAATGAATTAATAATGTTGCTTTTGATAGCAGTAACCCTGATACCGTTCCTTCATGTGATCTTTGCTTCATTTAGCTCCTCTGCGGAGGTATTAAAGAACAGGGGAATTTTTTTATGGCCAAGAGAATTCACTTTTGAAGCTTATAGATATGCATTGTCACATCCCGTTTTGATACCATCGTTTTTTAACACAGTTTATTATGCGGCCGCAGGAACCGCAATAGGCTTAATCCTTATGAGTATGGCTGCTTATGCATTTACAAAGAGCGCGTTTCCAGGTAAAAAAGTATTTCTGTTTGTAATCATATTTACTATGTTTTTTGGAGGTGGGATGATACCAAGCTATATAAATATTAGAAATTTAGGTTTGATTGATTTAAGATTTGTTATGATTATACCAGGGTGTATTGGAACATGGTCAATTATTATATTAAGAACAGGGTTTAAGCAAGTGCCTACAAGTCTGTGTGAATCGGCGTATCTTGATGGAGCTAATGATTTTGTTATTTTGTTTAAAATAATTATTCCCTTATCCAAAGCTATGCTTGCTGTTGTATCACTGTACAGTATTGTTGGGTACTGGAATTCGTGGTTTCCTGCGCTTATCTATCTGCGTGACAGAAGTAAGTATCCGCTGCAGATGGTTTTAAGAGAAATAGTAATTGTGGGACGAATGAATGAGATTACCAATAAGTTGTCGGAAGAAATTGTATCAAATAAAAGAGCGGCAATGGAGGAGGTGATAAAATATGCAACCATGGTGCTTACCACAGGCCCAATTATCTTAGTATATCCTTTTTTGCAAAAATATTTTATAAAAGGTGTAATAGTGGGTTCCCTTAAGGAATAAGCACTGGTTTTTCAAGAGTCCGTTCTTCAGTCCGATACAATGTAACAATACTTGTTAGTAATTAAATTTTTCATCAAAGCATGGGCGGCTATTCAGAGGCTATAAGCTAGTCAATAAACATGAATAGCCACATGCAAGGCAATCTTACTGCAAATTAATTAATGGTTAATTAATAGTTTAGTTTGATTGCAAAAGTAATATAAGCAATTTAAAATTAAGTAAGGAGGATTAAAGGATGAAAATGAAACTAAGAATTGCTGTTCTATTGACACTTGTATTATTTACTGTTTCAGCTATATGCGGCTGTGTTAAAGATCAACAGCCGGTTAGCACACAGGGCACGCAACCTGCTTCCGGAGATGCCACTTCACAGGCTACAAACTGGCCGGAGCCGAATAGTATGCCAATAAGCAAAGAAAAGATAAATCTTACTTTGTTTACTGCATTTCCCGCTGGACATGCAGCATATTTCCAGTCATTGAACGACAGCCCGAATATGAAAGCTTATGCTGAGCTTACGGGTGTTAATGTTGACATTCAAGCTGCTCCCGGTGACAGCTATAATGAGTTAAAGAGCATAATTTTTGCTTCGGGAGAACTGCCTGACATTGTTTTCACAGAAACTGCCCAGGAAGATGCGATTATTTACGGAGTAAATGACAACCTTATTATTCCGATTGATGATTTACTTGCACAATATGGATATTATACAAATCAGTGGATTGATCAGGAACCTGAAATAAAAGAGCAAATTACTTCAGGTGACGGTCACATGTATTATATGCCGAGTATTGATTTATCACTGGTAAGCTCACCCGGATGCGGCTATTACATCAGGGAAGAATGGCTGGATAGATATAACCTTGAACCCCCGACTACTATAGATGAATTATATAATGTTCTATCAACCTTTAAGAAAGAGGATCCTGCGGGAGGAGGAAAGACTATTCCGCTTTCAGCCCCTGTACCCATATTTATTATTAACTCAATTATGGGCTCTTTCGGAGTAAAAAATTGTGTAAATATGGATGGAATATACCAGTTGAACGGCAAAATTAAATTTGGTCCGATAGAGCCTGAGTTTAAGGAAGCTTTAAAATTCCTTAACAAGCTTTACAGTGAAGAATTGATAGCACAGGACTACTTAGCCCACAATGTGAATGTCTATTATGCAAATCTCATTGATAATGTCGGAATGACGTGGGGTTGGGCAGGAAGTGGACTGAGAACGCCTTTACTGTCTGCCGGTTATACACAGGAAGAGGCAAGAAATTTATTTCGCCCAATAGCAGGTGCAAAAGGGAATGATGGAAAATACCATTGGTTTATGACAGATGTTGGAAGGATAACTCAGCCCCATGGCGAGTTCATTACATCTTCAAACAAGTATCCGGTAGAAACTATGAAATGGTTAGATTACAAGAATTCCCAAGAAGGAGCATGGACTGTTGGAGGAGGACCTAAAGGTGTTTCATGGGAGTTAGGCGAAAATGGGGCTCCTCGGTTCACTGATTATATCGAAAATAATCCTGATGGATTAGAACGCGATGAAGCTTTCTTAAGAAACGGTGGAATAATATGGTCATATACAACATTTTCCAACTTATTGGAAAATGCACCGAATTGGCCATTCTCGCGTGTGGATCTGAATAACTATGGTCCGATAGACCAATATCCTGATTCCCTAATCTCAAAATACGAGGCAGCAAACTGGCTTGATTTTGATCGCAGCAGACAACTTCCTCCGACAGTTATGTTTTCAGCTTCGGAAAAAGAAGAAATTGACTTGATACTCCAGGATTTGAAGACATTTGTAGAAGAGGAAGTACATAAGTTTGTTATGGGTATAGAGCCTATTGATAAATGGGATGACAATGTCAACCAGATGAAAAACGCAATGAATGTAGAAAGGTTAATAGAAATCTATCAAAATGCCCTTGACAAGGTTAAATAAAGCAAGCATGGTTGCGACCGGCTCTTCAGTGGGGGGGTTAAACCCTCTACTGAAGAGCGCATTTGATAAAATGGCTGGTCGCAGGCAAGCATGCTGAAGCAAAATTTATATATTAAGGAAAATAAGGGGGGAATGAAGGGATGAAGTTTTCAATACTTAAAGACGATATTACTCCGCACATTCCCGTGTATCTTTGCGGGTTTGCAGCAAGAATTGATAAGAGGAACGAAGGTATTCATGATACGATTTACGCTTCCGTCGTGATATTACAGGAGAATAAAACAGTTGTTATTATCACTCTGGATTTGGTCGGAGGCGACAGAAGTTTTTCATGCGGGATCAAAAATGCAATAAAAAAAGGGTTTGGGTTATCGGAGGATGAAATCATCCTTAACTTCTCCCATACGCATTCAGCTGTTGCGGTTACCGGTGAAGATATGGCTATGAGGGATAAGTCATACAGCTTTAATGATTACAAGTGCTATAATAGTTTAGAAATCGATTACACCGAGGACATAAGGTATTACAATAATGTAAAAACCAAGATTATGAATATGATTGATAATGGATTAAACAATCTGATTGATGGTAATGCTTATATTACAAAAGGCAAATCCATGTTTGGAGTGAGCAGAAGATACCCTAACGAAAATGGCGCCATATGGAAACCATATTTTAATGAGGATAGCATGGATCCTGATTTATATCTTATTAAACTGGTTGACAACAAAGGAATGGTTCGGGGTTTGTTATACAATTATGCCTGCCATGCGACAGCAATGAATTCAAGTAATTATTTGATTTCTGCTGACTTTCCCGGAGTTGTGAGAAAAAATCTTGAAAAACAAAACCCAGGTATGAATGCAATATTCTTACAGGGGTGTGGAGCCGATATTAAGCCTGTTGTCTCAGCGGAAAACGGTGAATTTAAACACTGTACATTTGAGGAACTGGAAGAAGCGGGTGCCGCATTTGCTGCGGAAATTCAGAGTATAATTGAAAAAGACAAAGGGGAAGTTCCAAATTCAAATTGGAGACAGATTGATGTTAATATACAAACAAAATGTACAGATATAAAACTGTATTCTGAGATTTGGAGCATTGAAAAGTGGCTTGCTGCTGCAGATAACCCGGATAGGCCGGAGTATATTAAAGCATTCGCAAAGAGAATGGCTTCAAAAATAAAAGAAGGCAATATCGAAAACTACATACCTTATTATATTTCATGCTTACGACTGGATGACAAAACCTGCATAGTCGCTCTTGAAAACGAGGTTGTAAGTGATATCGGCAAAGACATAAAGAGAATTTTCAATGATGAAAATATAATAGTTCTTGGATATTCGAACAGTGTAGGGTGCTACATTCCTACAAAAAAAGTAATATCTGAAGGCGGTTATGAAAGTCAGTCATTCATGTCAGCAGGATTGCCAGGGCAATTTATTGCTGAGGTAGAGGACATCATAATCGGAAGAGTGTCCATGATGATTGGAGGTTGAAAAACAGGAATATCTTCTTATAGTTAACATTCAAAAGAGACATTGCGGCAAGTTTTGAACTACGGCCGCTTTTCGACTTTTTTGTAATTTTGCATCTATTCGTGCAAGCATTAATTGAATAATATTTGTTTTGTTTCTCGATATAGCATATAATTAATTATGCAGTAACATAGTATCAAATGTATAGACATAAAAAGTTATGCGGTTTTTTATAATAATAGGAGGAAATCTCGGATATGTTCCGAGAGATGGGCTCAATGCCTGGTGGGGTTTACCCGGAATGGAGTTGTGTCTTATGAAAAGTATTTTCAAAGGAACTCTGTTATTCAAATCAAAATCAAGCCTCAAAATACTATTCAATTATTTGAAAACCGAAATTGTCATTATATTAATACTCTGTTTGGGAACAGGGCTTATTTATGGGATACTGAACAGATCTCTCAAAAATCAGATTATTAATGTCAATAAAGTACTTCTGCAGAACACGATAAATTCAATTGAGAAAGAGTTTTCAAATATGAATGAATTGATAAGCCTTATTAACTCCAACCCAAGAGTGTTGAAGTTTATGAATATTAAGCAGAACGAACAAAACTACAATGCCTACGAAGCGATGAAGGATTTAAACAGCTATGTATTCAGCAACAAGTTTGTAAAAGGAATTTATGTATTTTTTACCAATAATACTGTTATTTCAAATGAATACAAGGTCGATTATAATTTTTATTTCGAGCATCTTAACCTAAGCGGTTTTGATGTTAAAAATCTGATAAGTACATATAATCACAGAAGATTAGTGTTTTCAAAAGATGAGGAAGATAATTTAAATAAGCTATATTATGTCAGTTCTTTACCGATAGGAAACAGGAAAGTATGGAATGCGACTGCTGTTATTGAAGTAGATATGGATGTGATAGTTTCTTTCCTGAAAAGTAACCAATTTACTGAAAAAACTGAAACCGTTTTATTGGATTCAGATCAGACATTAATAATAAGGCACAATCCTATGGAAGAAGGTCCGGGAGATCTTTATGCAATTAAAACCAGTGCAGAGTCACGGGCTTTAGGATGGGAGATTGTATCTATAATACCCGAAACCGAATTTGAGGCAAAGTTTTTGTCAATTAAAAGCACAATTATATCTGTACTTTTGCTTTCATTAATTGTGGTTCTTATATTTGCAGTCTTTTTCGCTTATAGGCATTACCGGCCCATTGCGAGGCTAATGGGCATAGTGGATGAAGATGGAATAAATGTTACCAATGAAGGTATATTCACACGTATCGAAGAAAGCATCAGGAAAACAATAAATGAGAATAAAGAGCTTAAGCACAGAGTTCGAAAGCAAACGGAATATATGACCGACAATGCTGTTGAAAAGCTGCTAAAAAAAGGAATTATCATGGGTAATGACACCGATGAAATAATCGATATGTCAGATATAAAGTTTAAATCATCAAAGCTTATAGTGCTTGCTATAAAGCCTTTCATAACCGGTGAAAACATCAATGATTACACCGTTATTATAAGTAGATTACAAAAAATGTTAAAGCGGGAGCAGGATGGGTATATTTTCTATATAAACGAATCAAATATTTCAATTCTGATGGAAATTATTAATGAACAAACATTTAATCCAATAGAGTTCGGTGTAAAGATTATAAAGATGCTAGCAGGCTTAAATATTGAATCGACTGTTGGTATTGGTGGTATATGCCACTCGGTAAAGGATTTGAACAAATCCTATAAAGAAGCGCTTCTGTCTCTGAATGCATTGCATAAAGACAGGGGTGAAGTAATTCTTTATGATTCTATTAAGGAGACGGAAATAAAAACAAAATATTATTACCCTGTGAGTATAGAACAGGAGATCATCAATAATGTAAAAGCAGGGAACATAGAAAAGGTTAAAACGCTTTTAGAGGAGGTTTACAGCGAAAACTTCAAGGAAATACAGTTGTCAAGGCAAATATCCAGGATATTAGTATATAATATTGTAAGTACTGCTATAAAAATAATGGATGACTTAAAAATTGATCTGGAAAAATTTGAAGACGCCAATATACTAAAACAACTGTATAAAGCCGAAACGGTTAATGCTGCTTACAGCTCTTTGATTTCAACCTATACAACAATCTGTCAGCTTGTAAATAAGAACAAAAAAAGCAGTAACATATGTTTGTTTGAAAAGATTAAACAATATTTGATAGAGGAATACAACAATCCGGACATTTCGCTCACCCTGATTGCAGACAAGTTTAATTTGTCAATAAGCTATTTATCAAGGTTTTTCAAAGAAAATGCCGGAATAAATTTTAATGATTATGTGCAAAAATTGAGAATAGAGAGTGCAAAACAGATATTTAGGCAAAGCGATAATATATTAGTGGAAGATGTAGCTGTTAAAGTAGGTTACAATAATTCCAGTTCATTAATCAGAGCATTTAAAAAATACGAAGGTATTACGCCTGGTGAGTACAGAACTTGTTTAGCGGAAAATTGAGTATGATAGCTTAGGCGGAGACAATGCTAGGAGTGCACTCGAAAAGTCACGCACGCATCCTTTCGCCCATTTTTCCGCGCATTCTCCTGCAAAAAAAGCGTTAAATATCCAGATATTCGCCGTTTTTTTGCAGAATTTGCGCAAAAAACTGAATCGAAAATCTGCATACCCGACTTTCCGAGCGCACTCCTAGAGATATCAAATGATCAATATATAAGAAAAAATTTAACATCAAGTCTGTCAATTTTAGTATACGAAAGTCAAACAATTCATATTGACTAAAAAGTAAAATCTCATAAAATGGAATCATCAAGAAAAGAATATCGTACTGGTCACCGATTATAAGGAGTTGTATCTATGAAAATGCGAAAAAGAATAAAAGGCATACTGATCTATGCTTTTATTGGGTCAATCTTTACTGGTTGTGGTCATTCGGTAAGGGGAACTGTGTCTTTAGAAAAGACAAATGTAAACCATTCTGATTCAGTATCGACCGCAGAAGCTGATGTTTACGGAGCTGACGCAAACACGACAGAGCAACCGATAGGTGGCGGGAAAGGATATAGCGGCGGAATAAAAAAGAATGACCCGAAAATAAAGTTTATTGTAAGTACAGGGGCAGAATTGTTTAAAGCGTTAAGCTTGGCAGAGACAGGAGAAATCATATGGATAGAAAGTAATGCTGAAATTGACATGACTCGCCGTTCGCTTATGGTAAAGGGCGGAGTTACAATTGCCAGCGACAGAGGTTCAGATGGTTCCCTTGGCGGAAGAATATACCAGACGACAGGAGGTTCTCGGCTTTTTACCGTAAATGGTGAAAATGTAAGACTTACGGGTCTTCGGATTGAAGGCCCTCACAAGACAACTGATTCTGTTAGTGTAGCCGCAGTTGCCTTATATTCTTCCTATCGTAATCTTGAAATTGATAACTGTGAGTTTTTTGGTTGGAGTGATGCTGCAATTGGTGTCGCCGGAACAGGAATTATAAGTACCGGCAGGACAGATATAAAGATGGGAAAAGAGGAGTCGGTTAAAAAAATTGACAACGTCGATGCCAGTGAAATCGATGATGGCGCTGGCAATGCTATCACCGGTGAAGATGCTAATGCAGCAGGTGCAGATGAAAAGGCAAAGGATTCTGTTGCAGGAACAAAGATTACTGACACAGGAATAAGCGATTTGGAAATGAAAGCGGGAGCCTATATCCATCATAACTATATTCATCATAACCAGATGGAAGGCTTAGGTTATGGAATAGCATTGTCCAAAGGCGGAATTGCTCTAATTGAAGCAAACTACTTTGACAACTGCCGGCATGCCATTGCAGGAACTGGCTCTCCAGGGGAGGGGTATGAAGCCAGATATAATATATGCGGGCCTAATTGGATCTCAACTTCACCCCATAATTTTGATATGCATGGGTTTAACACGGGATATGGCATAATTGCAGGGGATACCATAAGAATTCATCACAATACATTTATGGGAGAGACTGATGAGATGCCTACATGCATTGCTATTCGGGGAGTGCCGAGCACGGGGGCATTTATTTTTAATAACTGGTTCTATTTCAAAAAAGATGCGCCTGTGTGGCAAACTGGTGGTATGGAAAACGTATATATTGAAAATAACATTATAGGTATTGAGAGAAAATTGGTTGAAATAGGGTCGATTAGATATTATTAAACTTTTATCTATGAAGGATTTCAGGATCACTCCAATACCACTTGCGAGTGGTATTTATACATTCTATTTTGGCTTTCATCCCAATGGAAAATAATCTAATCATAATTTTGTGAGTGTGCTTTCATAAGCATATCAGTGAGTGAAAGAGTGTTAAGCGGGCAAGCAAAACTGACTCTTTCTCTTTCTATATTATGATAATGAAATAAATGGATAGATTCAATAGAAAATAGAATAAAAGAAATTCCCGGACATGATTATTATTGGTGCATGGAGCAATGCGAATATGCAACAGATCCTTGATGCTGTGGCTTTAGCTGACTTTCAAAAATCCCTCGCTCCTTCAGATATAAAATTACACCAAA
>CAZSVI010000127.1:0-10836 GCA_964610205.1 uncultured Oscillospiraceae bacterium | reverse complement strand
TTTGGAACTCACTATATAGTTCCTGAGCCAAGTGCATAGGCAGAACACATGTTCTGCTAAGTGTAAAGCTGGCTGCTACCCTCAAATCCGCAGAAGTAAAGCTAACTCCTGAGACTTATATAGCAAAAGCATGGGTAAAGTCCGGTATTGTACTGCTTGCTATAATCCCAGCGATTTTTGTATTCCCAATAATATCTTTTGTCATTCTTGTTCTCGCAGTAATGATATATTTCAAGGAAATCCGTTCTGCGGATGAAGTCATGAAAAAACGGAGAGGTGCAATAGAAAACGAACTGCCACGTTTTGCACTGACTTTAGAGCAGGAACTGAAAGGGAGCAGGGATGTTTTACGGATTTTTGAAACCTATAAGAAAAATGCGGGTCCTGAATTTCGGTGTGAGCTTGATATAACTGTTGCCGACATGAAATCAGGAAGCTATGAAGCTGCTCTATCCCGCCTTGAAGCAAGGGTGGGGTGGGCAGTACATGCTGTCTGACGTAGTCAGGGGTTTGTTGAGCGTGCTGCGAAGCGATGATGGAAGAGTATATTTTCAAATGCTGGCTCATGACTTTAAACTGCTTGAAGTACAAAAACTAAAACTGATCGCTATGAAACGACCTGCAAAGATGCGCAAATACTCGTTCTTCATGCTGGGCTGTTTTATACTGATATATCTTGCTGTTATGGCAGTGGAAATCATGCAGGCATTTTCAAATTTATTTTAAGTAATATGGAAGGCATAGTAATTTTAAAGCTTGTCCACAACAGAATGATGCCCAACATCCAAAGTGATGATAATTTCAGTCCCTTCATACCGCTAAAGTATTCGTATATCCATATTTACACTACACTCAAATAGACCATCAAAACCTTTGATTTTCTTGGTGCGCAATGATGGGTGAAATGGACTTGTTTGAAGTATTTTAAGCTTAATAGCTACTTGTTTTTGCTCTGCTGGAGTGAGCTTTTTTAAGCTCTTCTCAAATGTTTTTGTGAAAACAATCTTAAATTTCATTCAGATTGATCCCCATATCTTCAAACATTTTATCAACATCGTCATATGCTTTTAATTCGCCACTTTTATACTCGGCATCAGTTTCTTTGATAAGCTTTGCAATGCGAACCATTTCTTTTTTAGGGTATACAACTACCGGGCAGAGGAAAATGCCTCCGTCTTTTTCTACAACATCAAATTTATCACCTTCTTTAACACCGAGACTTTTAACTATCTCAGAAGGTATTGTAATTTGAGATCTTCCACGCATTTCAATTAACATAATACTCAACCCTTTCAGAAATTCATACTTTCTGATTATATTATACTCAAGATTTAAGAAAATATCAATAATTTTATTAAGGAAGAGGTGAGATAGGTGCTTAAAGGATTTTTTATATCTAAATCAGGCGAAGGCTATATCGATGTTATTGTAATTATCCTTTCTGCAATGCTTGTTATAGCTCTTGCGGTTAAGGTTTTTCCAGTATTTATTGTGAAGCACCAGCTGGATACATTTGCAACTGAGCTATGCAGGACGGCTGAGATAGCAGGACAGATCGGGACAGAAACTGCTGCACGGGCACTGGAACTTGAAACGCAGACAGGTGTAAAGCCTGTAATAACCTGGTCGGCAAGTTATATTCCAGGAACAAAAAGGGTGCAGTTGAACGAAAGTATTGTCGTAACTCTAAAATCTACAGTCAATATCGGGCTCTTCGGCAGCTTCGGCTCATTCCCTATAGAGTTGTCTGCAAGAGCAACGGGGAGGAGTGAAGTATATTGGAAATAGGGATATTGAAAAAGCTGAATGAAAGGCGAGGAAACGCTCTTCTCCTTGCATGTGCTATTGTGATATGCCTGCTTCTATTATCAAGTGCCATTATGGAATATATCCGCTTAACAATCATTGCAAATGGAGTTCATGATGCATTGCAGGCCGCTGTCATTTCTGTTTCTACCGGAAACTATGATGAAACCTATAACAGCTTACGGGAAGGCTACTCAGGCGGATATAATAAAGTGGGAGGAGCGTGGCGTGAGAAGCTCGATAAAGGAGATATGTATGCAGAACTGGTGCAGGAAAGCCAATATATATGGCATGCCCGATATGATCCTCCCTATGTTATATATGGTCATGAGCAGGAAGGTAAATCGTTAGTCACGATGTATAATTTTACAAGCAAATCATCTTCCGGGTTTGAAACAAGAACAAAACTGAGAAGATATATTCGAAAAGCATCCTTTGATTCCAAAGGGTATTCGTATTTATCCACCTTTGAACATGAACCGCATATATATCTTCATCAAGTCGGGTATCCTGTTTTTTTGTCATAATTCCAAGAACTCCGGTTAACTCGGTTAAAAGCGCCAGGGTAGTTTTTATGGTTTTTTCCCTGCTCCCGTTGAAGCATTAACCGATGTGTTTATTTCCCGCACCAGTTCAAATACTGCTGCAAGGGCATCCGCCGTATTCAGGTCGTCTTCCATGGCATCTCTGAATTTTCGCCTGTAGACCCTTAAAGTATCAATCATACTTTCATCCAAATCCTCCTTGCTTGTATTGGAAAGAAGGAATATGAGGTTGTCTCGGCATTCATAAATCCTGTTCAGGCCGTTTTTTGCCTGCTCCAGTAACGTATCATTGAAATTTACAGGGCTTCGGTAATGCGCCGAAAGCATAAAAAATCTAATAACTTCATAGTCGTAGTGTTCGATAATATCCCTGACAGTAAAGAAATTTCCTTTTGACTTCGACATTTTCTCATTGTTAATGTTAATAAACCCGTTATGCAGCCAATAGGCCGCAAAGAGCTTTCCATTGGCGGCCTCACTTTGCGCTATCTCATTTTCATGATGCGGGAAAATCAAATCCTGTCCGCCGCTGTGTATATCTATTGTATCTCCCAGAAAGCGATTGGCCATCGCGGAGCACTCAATATGCCAGCCCGGCCTTCCCTTGCCCCATGGGCTGTCCCAGGCGGGTTCTCCGGGTTTTTGAGCTTTCCACAATGCAAAATCCATTGCATTCCTTTTCCTTTCATCCACGTTGATTCGCGCTCCGGCTTCAAGATCCTCAAGATGATGCCCCGAAAGCTTCCCGTATCCTTCAAATTTTGCAGTATCATAATATACGTCTCCGTCTACAACATAAGCATAACCTTTATCAACCAGGGATATGATCATTGAAATAATCGCATCCATGTTATCCGTTGCTCTTGGAGCGATGGTTGCGTCAGCTATACCAAGACCTCGAGCGTCCTTGTAATATTCCTCTATATATTTATCCGCTATCTGATAAACAGTTTTTCCCTCTTCATTGGCTTTTTTTATCATTCTATCATCAATATCCGTAAAATTCTGGACAAACTTAACCGTTAAACCGGAATATTCAAGGAAACGCCTCAAAACATCAAATATGATAAAAGGACGTGCGTTCCCGATGTGAAAATAATTGTATACCGTCGGGCCGCAGCTGTATATCCTTGCCTCTCCGGGATTTAGCGGTATAAAATCCTCCTTTTTACGGGTCAGGGTGTTATATAGTTTCATTGCGATTTTCCTCCGTTTCTATCGTTGTACAGGCTTCCCCGTTCCACCATATCATCCGGCTTTCCGTTTTTTATGGTTGGCGAAGGCTGGGAATTATGTACCGTTGTATAGGGCGGAACCGACCGTGTTAACCAGACATTTCCTCCAATAACCGAATCATGGCCGATAACCGTATCTCCTCCCAGTATTGTGGCGCCGGCATAAATTATCACATTATCCTCTATATCAGGATGCCTTTTTACCCCTTTTACCGGGTTTCCCTTTTCATCCAGAGTAAAACTCTTCGCTCCCAGGGTAACCCCCTGATATATCTTGACATGCTTTCCTATAACACAGGTCTCGCCAATAACCACACCGGTTCCGTGATCTATAAAAAAATACTCTCCGATGGATGCCCCGGGATGAATGTCAATGCCGGTTCTCTGGTGGGCATATTCAGACATAATTCTGGGTATGATGGGCACCCTGTGCCGGTATAAAACATTGGCCAGCCGATGAATGCTCAAAGCCTCGATCGACGGATAGCTTAACAGAATCTCCTCCCGGCGTATTGCGGCGGGATCTCCCTCATAGGCCGCTTCAATATCCTTATGCAGAACCTCTCGGATACCGGGAAGTTTTTCAATCAAGTCAATTGTAATATCATTAGCCTTATCCTTGCATTTTGTACAGGTTCCATGCTCTTTATCCTTACTGTCGCAATCATTGACCAGGCATTTCTCCACAAGGCTTCTGAGTTCCATGGCTGCTGTACGGATGTTGTTTCCGGTGAGTATATTGATACCGGATTCATCAATCGGATATTTTTCATACACCCCGGGGAAAAGTGCCGAACGCAGCATACGCAGCACCTGATAAACCCTTTCCTTGCCTGCAAGCCCTATGGTTTTATCATTTAAAAAATGTTTATTATTAATCTCCTCCAGGTTTTCGGTAACCTCGGGCAGCTTATGATTCAACCATTCGTTTAAATCCATA
This sequence comes from uncultured Oscillospiraceae bacterium, assembly GCA_964610205.1. Lineage (GTDB taxonomy): Bacteria > Bacillota > Clostridia > DSM-8532 > DSM-8532 > CAZSVI01. Next base: position 6,310 of record CAZSVI010000127.1, on the reverse strand, counting down.
TCATCATCTCCAGATATTATGCAAATTTGCTTATGCCTTAACATGTTTTTGAAGGCGCTTTAAAACTTTTTCTTTCCCCAACAGGGCAAGGGTGGAATTTACGTCGGGACCATGCATTTGTCCTGTAGCCGCAATACGTATGGTCATAAACAGATCCTTTCCCTTAATGCCGGTTTCCTTGCCAACTTCTTTAAAAATTGATTTTACCTCATTTCCTGCAGTAAAATCCGATTCGCGGACCTTTTTGCAGAAGGCTTCCATCAGGGCAGAGACAAAATCCTGACGCAATATTTGGGCTGCTTCGTCATTCTCGGGCTACACATCGTCGGTAAAAAAGAGTTTTAAGGCATCCGGAACCTGTGCTGCATACTGCAATGATTCCTGAACCGTACCAACGGCTTTTGTTAACCATTCCATCTGCGAGGCATCCGGATTCTCCGGCATATACCCCGCTTTTATCATATGCGGAAGCGCCAGGGTTGTAATCCTATCCGTCGGGGTATACCATCGGATTTGGCAATAATAAAGTCTCCGATTCCATTACTTTCAAACTCTACAAGCCCACGTACCCTATCGTTTATCTTAATGATTTCACCCTTTGGCACACGAAGGCGAATGGTGGCGGCCTCTCCCGCTTCCACGCGTTTTTTTGCTTTTTCATAATCCATTGAAGCGCATTTTCCCGAGTAAAAGTACATATCACCCTTATCGACGGCCTTCTTTTTTTCCTCTTCCAACTCCGCCTGGGTACAAAAGCAATAATAAGCCTTGTTTTCCTTCAGAAGCTTCTGAAGGTATTTGCGGTATATCTCTTTTCTTTCGGTGGATCGGTACGGGCCGTTAGGGCCGATTTTACCAATACCTTCATGCCAATCGATACCCAGCCATTCCAGAGCCTCAATAATGGCCTTTTCAGACTCAACGCTGCTCCGTGCCAGGTCGGTATCCTCGATCCGAAGCAGAAATTGCAATCATTATGTTATATGAGGTAATCAGCAAAAACAAAAAAACGTTTATTTTTAAAGTTAAATATGATGCCGGTTTATATAAAAGAATAAGAAGATTAAACGGAGTAGGCTGGGATCATGAAACTAAATTGTGGATTGTTCCAAATCAAAAAAGCACTTTAAGATGTCTGAAACAAATTTTTACTCAATATCAATTTAGTACAGAAGGTCTCCCAGGATTTTATTTAAATGATTTAAAAATAATGCGGAATGAACTTAGAATTCAAGGATACAGCTCTCAAACCATAAAAGCGTATCTTGGTCATTTAAAGAGATTTATGATATTTAATCCTAATTATAATCAATATGATGAGAAAATATGTAAAACTTATATCTTACAGTACAAAGATAATTACCAATGTTCTCATTCACAGATAAACCAGTTAATTGCCAGTATTAAATTCTGGTATATAAAAGTTATAGGGTTGCCTGAATTTGAATTTAAAATAGCCAATGCTAAAAAAGAAAAAAAGTTACCCAGTGTATTATCAAAGGAAGAAGTGCAAGATATATTAATAAATGTCGCAAATTTAAAACACAAGGCATTGTTAATGATTATATATTCAGCAGGTTTAAGAGTTGGCGAAGCTTTAAGATTAAAACCTTCAGATATTGACAGCAAAAGAGGACTAATTTATATTAAGCAAGCAAAAGGAAGAAAAGACAGGGTTACTCTTCTATCAGAAAAAGCTCTTACATGTCTTAGAGAATATTATCAGGTTTATAAACCTGATGAATGGTTATTTCCTGGTAAAGAATCAGGTAAACACCTTACTGTAAGAAGTGCACAGAATATTTTTGAACGTGCTTATAAAAAAGCGAAAATTAATAAAAAACCGACTTTACATTGGCTGAGGCACTCATTTGCAACCCATTTATTGGAAAGTGGTGTAGATTTAAGGTATATACAGAATTTATTGGGTCATGAAAGTCCAAAAACGACACAAATCTATACACACGTTAGCAGAAGCGAAATTCAAAAAATTAGAAATCCGCTTGACGAACTAACAATATAAGAATTATGATGGATATATATCTTACATGCATATCTTATGCTTGTAAGCAACCAAAAACAGGTATTTATATGCATATTATATGCGTGTAAGCATTAAAATTTGGCGTTTTCCTGCATAAAATATGGATATAACCAGCAGAATTAGTGTGTTTTCCTGCACATGATTGCAAGTAAGAATAAGTTCTGTGAAATATGGTGCAAGGGTCGCGCGTCCTGCGCGAATATATTTAGAATAACAGGAGGATATTCATGTGAAGAAAAAACAGAAGAAAAGCATTATCCATGAATTAATTGAATGGACTTTATACTTATTTTCTGCGGTAATTGTTGCCTCTATATTGCATAGCCAGGTTTTTGCTATGACTATAGTAAATCAACAATCAATGGAAAATACTCTGATTGAAGGCCAAAAATTAGTTATGGAAAAGATATCTTATGAATTTCATGAGCCCAGATGTGGTGATATTGTAGTTTTCTTAAATAATGAAACAAAAGGTCTAACAAATACGGAAGGTTTCATAAATAAGCTTATAATTTATGTTAACGATATAAGTCTTAAGTTAAAGGGTGAAAATAGAAATGATAGATTAATTAAGAGAGTTATTGCAGTTGCTGGAGACGAAATCACCATAAAAGATGGATATGTATATGTAAATGGAGAAAAGCTTGATGAACCTTATACAAAAACTATAACACCAGATCAGAATATTTCTGAAATCATACCAGAAGGGTATGTATATGTTATGGGGGACAACAGATCTAATAGTAAAGATAGTAGGTCTTTTGGTTCAGTTGAAATAAAACAAATAGAAGGAAAGATAATATATAGATTATCACCCATAAACAAAATAGGGAAGCCGTAACGAGTTCTTATAGAGGGTGTGCCATCCTTGGCACACTCTGGCTTCGCGGGGCACCATACATCAGAGAACAACGCATGCCCACAAGGGTCGGCGGGAAAGACTCTGGAGTATGCGCACCACACCGCTTCACCGGGCGACAAGCGCCGCCTGCGAAGTAGAGCTCTGAGGGTCCGGTTCAGACGGCGTCGGGCATGCAAACCGTTATATGCAACCCCATGAGGAGTTATCTCCGCCGCGTCCATGCGGCTGGGAAAGGCGCTGGGGTAGTTATATAAGAGTTAACTTATTAATTGTTCATACTTGTTCAATATTACAAGTACCGATTATTTATAAACTGCGAACTACAGATTATTTGTATTAGTGGAGGTTTTGGTATGGTGGACGGCTACGAATTTTTATTAGCGAATTATGATGACATTCCACAGATTATTGATATATATCACAGTTTGATAGGTACTCCAGGATGTGCTTGGAGTTTGGATTATCCAGATAGAGAGACAGCAGAATCTGATGTTGACAGCAAATCATTATATGTTCTGAAAAAGAATGGCATAATAATTGCAGTTGCATCAGTAGGTGAATTTAACGAATTGGAACATTTGCAGTGGACACTGAAAGTGCCCTGTGAATTGGCGAGATTAGGCGTTATCCCAACGCTGCAAAAGCGAGGTATAGGAACGACTATTCTTAAAAACATCATTAAAACAGCAAAAGAAAAAGGGTTTGACGGGATAAGAATGATAGTCAGCAAAACCAATCCTGCAGCTTTAGCTTTATATGATAAGAACGGTTTTGAAAAATGTGGGGAAGTTTCCATGTATGATATTGATTTTTATTGTTATCAGATAAAAATTTAACCCGCAGTATAAGCATAATAAGAAGTTGTTTTACTTCACAATGTTTTATAATTTGCGTAATGATACATTGTGAGTTTTACCAAGTGATAGATTAAGGCGCCACATCCTTGTGGCTCTGGCTTCGCGGGCCATGGGGCAGCACATAACAACGCATTTGCATAAAGGGCAAGCATGCAGAATGTCTTTGTGAGCAGGGCATGAGGTCATTGCTGCCCACACCCGCCCGCTAACCGAGTCGGTCGCCGCATTAGCCCACCCAAAGGGTCCCGGGCATAAGCGGCTCCCTGTAAGCGGACGGGCGTCGCAAATGCCAACGTTAAGTGCAATCTTTTTTTCTTCAGGGAAAAGGCTTCGCAGGTATTTATATTTCCAGTTTTATAGTATAATATAGAAAAAAAGGCGAGGTTTTAGTATGAACCGATACATGGAAGAAATTGAGAGGATAAAAAGACAAATAATTGAGATGTATAATCCTGAAAAGATTATTTTGTTTGGATCTTCAGCAAGAAATGAGTTGTCTGACGATAGCGATATTGATATTCTTGTTATTAAACAGACACAAAAAAGCAAATTTGATAGGATGTGTGAATTAAGAAGAATGATAGATTATACTATTCCGCTGGATTTATTGGTTTATACACCTGATGAGATACATTTTGCCAGACAACAAGAAAATGATTTTATATCAACAATATTCAGTGAAGGTGTTGTTTTATATGAGCAGTAAATTTGCATTAAGTATGCTTAAATATGCTGAAATGGATCTTGAGAATTGCAGAATTCTATTAGAGCAAGATAAGCTCTACAATTTAATAGTATTACATGCTCAGCAAGTTGTTGAAAAATCGTTAAAAGCTCTATTAACATACCATGGAGAAAAAACAGGAAACTACCATGATACAAAAAGTCTTTGTATTAAAGCAGAAAAAATTATAGTTGACTTCAAAGATTACAGGAATGACTGTTCTGATTTAGCAAATGTTTATGTTGCAACTCATTATCCTGATATAAATGATGATGTCATTTTATTCACCCAGAATAATGCAATAAAATTCTATGAGATTGCAAAGAAGATATTTTCTTTAGTGAGTAATGAGATAGCAGAATAAGGATAGAAAAAAAGACAGCACCTAACAACACATTGCCACAAGGGCACGGGCGGGTAATTCATGAAGTAGGGCTTTAAAGAATGTGCATGAAGAAAGCCGTGCCACATCGTCAAAGCAACCGAGTCGGTCGGTGCATTAGCCCGCGAAGTCTCGCTGGGCATAAGCACCTCCCTGTATGCTTTGACGACGTCGGCAATGCCAACCGTTAGCAGAAAGAATGCGCAATATACTCGGGCAGATCTCTGAAGAAAATTTCAAGAATGCTTTATGGGGTCATTTGTGATACAATTTATTTATTGAGGTACTAAGAAATGAGGTGCATATAATGAGCCTAGTAAAAGAAGAAGCAAGGAAAATCATAGAGAATATGCCAGAACAAGCCACTTGGGACGATATAATGTATCAGTTTTATGTTAGAAAAAAAGTTATGGTTTCGTTAATGGCAGCTGAGGATGGAAATATCTATTCTCACGATGATGTAAAAAAGAGGTTAATGAGCAAATGAAAATTCAATGGGCTGAACCGGCAGTACTAGATTTAGAAAGTATTAGGGATTATATTGCAAGGGATTCCGAATATTATGCTGCTGAGTTTGTTGGAAGGATTCTAAATGCAGTAGAAAATTTAAGTGTGTTACCAGGTATGGGAAGAAAGGTACCAGAGATTGATGATAATAAAATAAGAGAAATTATATTCAATAGTTATCGGATTATATATCGTGTTGATGATGAAAAGGAAAATGTTTTGATTTTAGCAGTAATTCACGCTGCAAGGGATATGAATATTTTAAAACCACGACCTTGGGAAATTGTATAGTTTCTCAGGGTTGTTTTTTAGAAGGGCTCCGCGGGGCGCATTCCATCTGCTAACAACGCTTCTGCACAAGGGGCAAAACATGAAGCGAGACTCTGAAGCTTGAACATGTAGTATGCGTGCCCACAGCTTCAAGCCCAAGTGCAAGCACCCGCAAACCCCATAAGGCAAGTGCAGTCGCACTAAGCCTTCCGTGGTTCGCTTAGGGCTTGAAGCCGTCGCAGAAGCCAACGTTCTCTGACAGACTGTGCAGGGATTGTCTCCGCCACATCGTGTGGCTGGGAAAGGCTCTGGAGTATTAATTTAGATAGTGACACTATTGTTATTAAGTATGTACAATAGATTATTTATATACTGCTCGATTGGAGAAAACTAAATGAATGAAATAGAATTGGTATTCCCTACAAAAGTCCATGAAATAGATGCGAAGGAATACTTTGAAGAACATATCCTATATGGCGAAAACACTCTTCATGGGGATAGCGGCTTGGATAGTGCGGAAAGTTATGACAAGTGGCTTGAAAAAATTAATGACGCTCTAACTCGTGAAATTCATTCCATTATTTTTTTCGCAATCCAGAAAAGAGATAAAAAGCTGATGGGTACAATCAATGTCAGATATCCATATCTGGGATATGTGCAGGTA
>CAZSVI010000126.1:0-10847 GCA_964610205.1 uncultured Oscillospiraceae bacterium | reverse complement strand
TATGGTTATTGCCATAGGGCTTTTAACTTTTTCGAAAGGACCGTTCCCCTGCTTCCGCTTATTTTGGAGCTTTAGCTTTACCCAATAAATTCTGAAGTACACGCTTGATGAATGATTGCCTGGTTGTCGGTGTTTTGTTCTGCGAAATACTGGTTTTTTGCTGTGATTGAACACTACTGGTATCTGTAGATTGTGGTAACTCATTCTTTGAAACTGTACGGGTTGGCTTTGGTTTTTCAACGCGGTTGGCCGGAGTGCTGCTTTTGGCAGGCTTATAACTGGTGTGGGCTCCGGTTGGCTGTTTTTTGTAATTCCCCTGATGATGTACAGGCTTTTTGTGCTTATAATTTTGTTTTGCGGTTATACCGGTAGAGGGCCGCAGAGAAATTCTCTTTTGTGAATTGGACTCCATCCATTTCATGGCTTTTGCCTTGTATTCACCAAAAACATCATCAGAGGGCAGTTCCATTTCTTCAATTAGAGCTCCGATATGTTCTTCAATTTCATAAAGTGTCATAATATCATCACCTGTTGCCAATGTAACAGCGCGACCTCCGTTTCCTGCCCTTCCTGTACGACCGATTCTGTGTACATAACTGTCTTTTTCTACAGGAACGTCATAGTTAATCACCAGTGATAAATCATCGATGTGAATGCCCCTGGCTGCCACATCAGTGGCAACAAGTATATGAAACTCTCCCTGTTTGAACTTCTGTATGGTTTTTAGGCGTTTTACCTGGGGGATCTCCCCGTGAAGCGCATAAGAAGCATAACCCTTCCGGGACAAATAACTCTGAACCTGGTCTACGGCATTGCGCGTGTTGCAGAAAATAATACAGCTTTCGGGCTGTTCCATAAGAAGAAGGCGGTTCAACTGAGTACGCTTTTCATTTTGATTTACACGATAATATATCTGACGGATTTTATCTACCGTTTTTGTTTGTGATTCAATTTCAACAATTTCGGGGTTCTTCATATACTGTCTGCATATTCTTTGGACTTCATCAGGTATAGTAGCTGAAAAAACAAGAGTCACCCTATCCCTGGGAAGAGTTTTAATAATTCTGACCACCTGATCAATAAAACCCATATCCAGCATCCTGTCGGCTTCATCAAGTACCAAAAAGCGTATGTGTTTGGTTTCCAGATTTCCCTGGCGTATATGATCATATATACGTCCGGGTGTTCCGGATAATATTGAGATTCCTTTTTTAATGTCCTGTATTTCAATATTCATACTATGCTGCCCATATACAGCGGTTGTCCGGTGTTGAAGATGTTTTGCCATTTGTTTTATATCATTGTCCACCTGAACAGCCAGCTCCCGTGTCGGTGTAAGGATAAGTCCCTGGGGACCGGGCGAGCAGGGGTCAGTTAATTGCAGCACTGAAACACCGAAAACAGCAGTTTTTCCACTTCCTGTTTTTGAAATGACTATCAAATCTTTTTTGTTAAGAATATGGGGGATAGCCTTACTCTGTACTTCTGTCGGTATATCGAAGCCCATTTCCTCTATGGCCTTCAATATTGGAGATGAAATACCTAAATCATAAAAACTTTTATTCATTTGCATCTTCTTTCTTTTTTCTTTATAAGTTGAATAAAAAATAATTGCCAGAAGAACCTTACCGCTTTGCGGTAAGAACCTTGTAACGGTATGAAGCAATCGCTGTGCAATTGCTTCCGTTGCTATAAGGCTGTCATTCTGAGTTTTAGCGGAGGATCTTGCACATCCCTGGGGTAAAGATTCTTCGTTTTGCTCAGAATTACATAATATACTTAGTTCAACTTATATATATTCCATAGCGCTTCAATTATACCATTTCCGAATATGAGTAAACAAGGGCTTAGCGTTTAGCCAATAGAAAAAAGAAGATAAGAAAAAATAAAACGGAATGATGCTGAAAAGAAATTATGACGAGTAAAGTGTCAGGGGATAACTCTTCTTGCAGTATAATAGGTATTTTTATAATACCCGGACAAAATGGTGGATGTTTTTACCACATCGCCGGTTGACGGAGCGTGTACAAAGTTCCCGTTTCCCGTATAAATTCCTACATGGTGAACATTCTTGCCGTCTTTTGCAAAAAAGACCAGGTCCCCATATTTAAGTTCATCTTTTGATATATAGGTTCCGGCAGTTGCCTGGGATGCCGATACTCTTGGCAATGATATACCGAGCTTACCATATATTGAATATACCAATCCTGAGCAGTCATAGCAGTCAGGGCCTGTTCCGCCCCATTGATATGGCTTACCCATTTCCTGAGAAATAAGTACCTTCAGTTTCTCAATTCCATTGCTTCTCCTGTCGCCTCGTGAAACGACAGAATATTCACTTACATCCGGCTTTGAATAATTATCTGAAAAAGTTTCGTACATTCTTCTGATTAGAGCAATGGCTTCTTCCCGTGAAGTAACACCGCCGGGATTAAACTGGTTATCTCCGACTCCGCTGATAACTCCTGCTTCGGATAAATTACCGACAGCTTCCTGTGCCCAGGATGAAATAATGGACTTGTCTTCAAAAATGATCTCACTCTGTTCTGAAAAGGAATGTTCCGGTTTTGCTGCTTTCAAGGTACGGTACAGAATAACGCTGACTTCTTCACGGGTGGCTGTATTATAAGGCGTAAATATTCCATTTCCTACACCGTTTACTATTCCTAATTTATATGCGGCTGCAATTTCTAAATTTTGTGTGTCGTCAAAGGGAGTTTCATTTTCAATTGTTACCTCCACACCGCTTAGAATTGTGTATAATTTTAGTGCAAGCTCGCTGAACTCTTCTCTTGTAATGCTGGTTCTATAGCTTCCCTGGATCCTGTCTGTAAGCAGGTTTAATTCCTTTGCTTCAATAATCTCTTCATATGCCCAGTCGCTTGGGGCATCTAAATTGGTATCCTGTATTGCGTAAACAGTAATAGACATTGTTATTCCCAATGTAATTATTGCAGAAATAAAAAAGACTTTTTTAAACCATTTTCCCATCGTTAACCACCTTTATGAGTCGGATTCCAGATGCATAATTATAAAAATTTCAGATTTCACCTGTAATATGTATATGGTAACATAATTTTTTGTAATTCTAATTTACATAACTATTTCAATTCTGTTACATACCGATATAAGGAGGAAACATCTGTATAGATATAGAATTTTTTTGGAGGTTACTATGAAGAGTTATAAATAAAAATAAACGCGGCGGGTGGTTCTGATGTTTTCAATGACGCAGGGTGACATTCCCCGGAGCCTGTTTCAAATCAGACACTTCAGAAACAGGCATACAACTCCGATATTTTGGTATAGGAAGAGAATTTTGAGACAGGGTTCTTAGGGACATTTTATAAACTGATGTTATTCAGCAATTATATGTATATATGCAGGGGGAAAGCTATGAAGAATATCGTTGATGATAATTTTCTGCAAAATAAGTGGAAATACATATGGCAGTGTGTTATCGTTACATTTTTTGTTGGAATTATACTAGTGGTTTTCGATTTTGTGGTTAAGCTTGCGATAGTAACATCCTTAGGAGCTACATGCTTTATTGTATTTACGATACCCCACAGAAATTCTTCAAAAACCGTTTTCATTCTGGGAGGGTACACAGTAGGTGCAGTCGTAGGGAGCATTTGCGCCATCATAACTTCCTTTACCCCCGGTATTCCATTAAGCTTATGGGGAGCAGTTGCCATAGGCCTGAGCATGTTTCTTATGGTGGTTTTCAATTTTGAGCATCCGCCTGCCGCAGCGCTTTCCCTGGGAATTGTTTTCGGCGGCTTTAACATAGGGACAATAATATCAGTTTATTCAATTGCCATAATGTTCCTTGTTGTTAGAAAACTTTTGGGAAAATGGCTTATTGATTTAATATAACGAGGAACCAAGGGCGGAAAGACGCGTGCTTAAATTTTCGAGCAGGCTCCTAAATCTTGATTTTCACAGAACAGGTATATTGAGACGGAGTCATGCCGGTCGATTTTTTAAAATGCCTTGAAAAATAATGAATTGATGAATAGCCAAGTTTATTAGCTATTTCGGTAAAATTATACTCTCCTTCCCGGATCATTTTTTTTGCTTCTTCTATTTTCAGATTCCGAAAGTATTCCATCACTCCCATGCCGGTTTTTTCCTTGAACAGAACTTTCAGATTTGTTCTGCCCAGTTTGGAAAATTTACAGACATCATCGAAGGTGAGTGGGTTCAGTATATTTTCTTCAAGAAATAATATTATTTTCTGCATTAAATCCGAATCGGAACGTTCCTTAACGGAAGAAGACAGAATACTTTGGTTATTGACATTTTTTCCTCTCCGAACCATATGAATCAGCATTTGCTCAAGGTAAAGCCTGATAAGCTGTTCACATCCGAATAGTCTTTCCTGTTTCTTTTCAAGTTTTTTTAAAGAGGGTATGTCAAGCGGAGAAGAATATGCTTCCCTTGACTCCCGCAAAATTTGTGCCAGTAAATTTTTTTCGTAATCGCCGATTCGCAGTATCCTGTTTTCAAAATAGCTAATAGCGGGTGACTTGCATTCGAAGGAGATAACAATAAGGTTTGGTGCGACTTTGCCGTTTGCCCATACATTATGAAATTCATTGGGCTTATGGAAAATCATCTCACCCTGCTTTAATTTATATCCAAAATCTCCTGCCATTATTTCAACTTCGCCTTTATCTACATACACGAATTCCCAGAAATCGTGCTTTTCGCCTTCAAATATGTAATCCCTGGCATATTCGAAATAATGTATTGTAACAATCCGCTTAATAACCAATTCTTCTTTTAAGAGTACCTTTATATAATCCATAAACATTGCTCCTGTTTATTATCATACAATAAAACTTTGTTTTTTCAAACAAAAAGTGCAAATAATCCGACTTTATAGATAAAGAATAATTATTTCCGAAATATTAAAATTGGAATATGATTTTAGAAATTAAAGTTGTATTATATATTTAAGAAAGGTTTTCCAAATATAAACGATCAAATTTTCCATTTTTAAGGAGTATGATTATGAATAGAGAGAAACAGCCCGATTTTATTGAAACTGTTAACAATATTTGTTTTGAAGGCAGATTTATTGAGGGGACGCCTTATGGGTTTGGGCATATCAATGATACATATGCAGTATATTTCAAAAAACATGACGGTAATACGCACAGGTATATACTGCAACGAATTAACCATGATGTGTTTAAAGATCCTGAAGGCTTGATGGAAAATATAATAAAAGTAACAGGTCATCTGCGGGAAAGAATTATAGAAACCGGAGGCGACCCGGATAGAGAGACACTGAACCTGATACCTTCAAAGGATGGGAAATTGTATTATAAAAGTTCCTGCGGGAACTATTGGAGAGGGTATATTTTTATTGAAGGAGCACAAACCTACCAGGTGGTTGAGAACTCAACCCATTTATACAATGCGGGAAAGGCTTTCGGGAGATTCCAACGCCTTCTGAACGGCTTTCCAGCGGATTCACTGCATGAATCAATACCGGATTTTCACAATACAAAAAAACGGTTTGAATCCTTTTTGAAATCGGTGGAGGAGGATGCTGTGAACAAGGCGCGGGAAGTTCAGGCTGAAATTGAGTTCATATTGAAAAGAGAGAAAGACGTGTCCGTTCTTATTGAACTTCAGAAAAAAGGAAGATTACCTTTACGGGTTACTCATAATGATACAAAATTCAATAATGTTTTAATTGATAATAATACGGGTGAGGGTATATGTGTCATTGATCTGGATACGGTTATGCCCGGTTTGTCCCTTTATGATTTTGGGGATTCTATCCGCTCAGGTGCAAATTCCGCCGCCGAAGATGAGAAGGATTTATCCAAAGTATCAATGGATCTGAATCTGTTTGAGCGGTTTACATGCGGCTTCCTTGAAAATAGCGGGGAGTTCCTTAACCCCGACGAGATTGAGTATCTTCCCTTTGCGGCTAAATTGATGACCTTTGAGTGTGGAATGCGTTTTTTAACCGATTATCTGAATGGGGATACCTATTTTAGAATCCACCGAAAACATCATAACCTGGATAGAGCCCGGACACAATTTAAAATGGTTAAAGATATCGAAGAAAATTTTGAGCTAATGAAAAGTATAGTAAGGAAGTATTGATATGTTAACAGATTGTTAAAAATTTTGTATTTTTACCACTTCAGCTAAAATACTGTGTATAATGTACATGCTGCATTTTTATATTTTAAATGTATAGGAGGTAATTGTTTTGCCAAACCAAGAAAAAAAGAAAATCACCACAGATATAAAAATATTTGCAATTGTCAGTATAGTAATTGCGTTGATTATAACCGCCGCGATTATATATATTGGAAAGCCCAAGGACATTGTAACCGTTCAGAACAACAGGGTAAACAGTGACGAATTCCGGTTTTATTACACTCAAAACCTCAGTAATTACTCACAATACATGAGTTATTTCAGTACCGAACAGGAATATTTAAGTTATATCAAGGAGCAAACCCTGCAGCAAGTCATTGAAATTCAAATTTTACTGCTTGATGCAAAAAAGGACGGTTTTAAAGTTGACACAAAAGAAATTAATGATATCTGGAAGCAAATGGAACAAGATATTAGGGAAAACGCAAGTATGTCCGGGCTTTCTGTCAGAGATTTTTCGAAACAGGCTCTGGGAACCAACTTAAGTAAATTGAAGGGAATATATAACAATTACATTATATATCAGAAATATATAGAGCATAAAGTAAATGAAATGCCTGTGGATGATGAGGAACTTACCGCTTATTATGAGGAAAACAAGGAATCTTTTGACTATAATACCGTCAGACATATTCTGATTTTATGTGAAAGGGATGCAGAGGACGATGTCGTAGCTGAAAAAAGTAAAATGGCACAGGATGTACTCGATAAAGTAAATAACGGAGATGATTTTGACACATTGGCATTGGAATACAGTGAAGACACGGGGTCCCAAAATACGGGCGGCGTATATGAAGTAACACAAACCAGTGATTATGTTCCGGAATTTAAAGAATGGACCTTTACACACAAAGCTGGCGACACCGGGATTGTCAGAACCGATCACGGTTTTCACGTAATGAGACTGGATAATATATATGATTCGCTGGAAGCTCAAAAAGAATACATTCAAATGGCTCTCCGTTATAATAAATTCCAAACGTATATGAATGAATCTTTAAATAGCGAAGAATATAAAGTAGATGTTAAAGACGAATATAATCAGTTTTAGTTAATAATAAACAAAGGATAACAAACAAAGGGCAGGGGAAATCATCTCCTGCCCTTTGTTTGTTATTTTTATAAGGTAAAATATAAGATTAATGCTTTGGAGATAGGCGGTATGCTGCAGCATGGGGCGCTGGTGGCCAGAGAGTATGGAAAACCTTGCATATCAGGAGTTAAATTCTGTTAGCATCTGGTTAATCATTTGAGGTTTACGTAAAATCAGAACGGATTGGTGTTTATAGTCTTGACAACTTCTAAGCATTGTGGTAAATTAAATTTGTGGTAACGATTACTCAAGCATAAATAACTGATTTAAGTACATATTCAAAAGCAACAATTTGTTCTTTGAAATCTTAAATAAATGATTAATATCCTTGATCTAATAACCTGTTTTAATTTCCCAATATGAAGAGAGTGATTACGTATCCGCCGGGTGGACTCTTAATAGAAAGGTAAGTGAAAAACAGGTTTAGAAGATAAAAGATTAACACCTTTACCAGTTGTTCATTGAAAAAGAGAAAGCATGATTTTCATTAAAAACTCAATAACCGACGAAACGAACTAATCCAACGCCCACTATGATTCGGGTTTATTTAAAGTTATCCTTTTTTAAAAATTCGGATTCATAGAAATATTACAATGTTCTTAAAATGCTTGTTTCTCTTCAGGAAAGGTGGAATTCATAAAATGATTATTCAAAAAATTAAAAGGCTAACGATTTATAGGAGGCGGAGAATTATGAAAGAAAGAGTATTAGCAATTCTAGTAATTATGAGTCTTCTGCTTGTCGGTTGCTCTGGCATTCCAGGTACTCCATCAGGTACTACAGAAGACACTACATCCAGGTCGGAAACCCCAACTCAAAAACCTGAAAGTGTTACCATAAAAATTATTTGCAGCAGCGGAGGAAGCGGCAAAACACTTTCAGGAGGAGTAGAAGCCTTTAATGTGAAAAATGATGGAAAGATAAAGGCTGAGATTGAAATGGTTGCAAATGAGTCATTGCTTGAAAGGTGTATGATGCAATTTATTTCCAAAGAAGCATTCAATGATGTACTTGCTTCGGATAAGATCCCTGCTACCGCTCCATATTTTGCGCCTCTCAATACATATTTTGAGAGGGATGGAGTTGACGCTGCCTTACTATATGGCAAGGGGATTCTTGATACTGCAACCGTTGATGGTACAGTACGTATGCTGCCCTTTAGAAGTCAGGTAAACGTGATTTATTATCGTGGTGATTTATTTGACCAGGCTGGTCTTGATGCCCCAACAACTCTGGAAAAATATCTGGAAGCAGCCAGAAAACTGACTATCGTTGATTCCAATAATAATGTTGTTCAGTATGGTACTTCGCTGGAAATGCAATCACCGGCATGGACAATACAAACTTTTGCGAACTTCTTTATGCCCCTTGGCGGATTCTTTTTAACAGAAGATCTCAAGCACGCAAGCGAATCTTTAAAGAGTGAACTTGCCTATGATGTAATGAGACTTTTTAAAACACTTCAGGATGAGAAGCTTATACCTGACCCGCTTTCATGGACTTATGATGATAACGTATTAGCCATGCAGACAGGCAAGGTTACTTTCTCCATAGAACCCACATCTCGTTCAGCTTTGATGGAGAATCCCAACAGTTCACAGGTGGTAGGGAAAATGAGGCATACATCTATTGAAAAACTGGGTATTGGACCTCATCCGGGTTCCGACTACAGCTCAATCTGGTGTCTTGGTATTGACAAAAACAGTAAAAACACGGACGCTGCGTGGGAATTCGTTAAATTTGTGTGCAGTTATGAACAGCAGAAGGTATTAGCCGTTGAATTCTCAAACAGTCCGTCAGTTCTCAAGATATATGATGATGCGGACTTTAAATCAACAAATCCGGTTGCATCATTAACCAAGAAGCTGTTAGGTGAACTCCCCAGATATGCTGCTCCTATTCAAAAGTCTGCACAAGTCGAATTAATTGTACATGAAGAACTACAGAGTTATATGCTGGACAGACAGGATGAAGTTACTGCCGGAACCAATATGTTCAACAGAATTGAAACTCTTGTAACGACTAACTGACGCAATTAATGTTTCCTATATTGAAGGGATTGCCCTGCTTTATTTAAATTATGGCTTCGCAATCTCTTCAAATAATATTTTAAGAAGGCGATCATATTCTATGAAAAAACAACAGTTCTTAAAGCATAAATTAATGTCACCGTTGATGATGAAAAAGTTCCGCCCATATATCTGGGTAGGTCCTTCGGTTTTGGTACTGGTTGGGCTATTGATATATCCGTGGGCATGGTGCTTATGGCTTAGCTTCTATTCCTGGTCGCCCCTAAATCAAGCGGCCCCTGTGTTCATTGGCCTGAGTAATTATATCAGGACTTTGACGGATAAGGTTTTTTTATCCTCAATTGTAAATACTATAACTCTTGCAGTATCAGCTATAGGGATATCTTTCATTTTAGGTTTTTCACTTGCGCTTATGCTATCAAAAGTTAAGAAGTGCAGAAGGATTATCTTTGTTTTATTACTTATTCCAATGATGCTGCCTCAGTCAATGGCAGGCCTTATGTGGAAGTTTTTCTATCATAATGAGTTAGGATTACTGAACTGGGCATTTCGCCAGCTTGGTATGTCCGCAGTTGGCTGGCTGTCAGACCCGAAAATTGCACTTATAAGTGTTATAATTATTGAGATCTGGATTAATACCCCATTTGTACTTATGATCATGTTTGCGGGCATTCAATCAATTCCCCTGGATCCTTATGAGGCTGCTCTTATAGATGGGGCAAATTCGATAAAGAGGTTTTGGTATATAACACTGCCAATGATGATTCCCCTTATAATAATCGTTCTGCTATTTAGAATTATGCATGCCATACGGGCGTTTGACTCGGTATATTCCCTTTTCCGTTCAGGAGGGCCTGGAAACAGCGCAAAAGTAATCGGGGTTTACTTGTATGATATATATAGAATGACATGGCAACTTGGGTTATCTTCAGCTGTTTCTATAATACTGCTTATTTTAACTGTTGCAGTTGCTCTTGGTTTTTCCATTTCCATGGTTAAACGTATGGATTAAAGCTGTAATAGGAGAAAAATAACATAAATTGGCAGTTAACCTATTATCCATTGTATAAAGGAATGAAGCAACATGAAAAAACATGCTATCCAGACAATAAAGGACTATGGATTATTAATTTTTATGCTGGTTATTGGTTTAATGAACCTTACTCCGGTCATTTGGTCTATGATAACTTCAGTCAAACCAGCGCAATTGACATTTTCAATTCCACCGGTATTCTTTTTCAAGCCGACTCTTGAGGGCTACAATATGTTGTTTTTCAACTCCGAAACAGCAATTGGAATTAATGTATATAACACTTTGATTAACAGTATTGTGGTTGCATTAACAAGTACGTTTCTGACGTTATTTATAGGTTGTTTTGCTGCTTTTAGCCTGATAAATTTCAGGTTTAGGTTCAGAAAAACAATTTCTTTTGCAATTTTAGCAACCAGAATGCTTCCTCCAATTGGCACGATTATACCCTTTGGAAACGGTCGCATGAAAGTGCACCACTTTGTAGCCATAAAATATCGCTCAT
>CAZSVI010000125.1:0-10927 GCA_964610205.1 uncultured Oscillospiraceae bacterium | reverse complement strand
AATAATACGTGCTACATGAAGAGGAACCCTCCCTCATGTAACAGCGGGATGAAGCGTTTGTACCGCAAGCCCAGAGCTTTTCGTCCAGATGGCAACTCCCCGTCCACCCGGCACTTAACGCACAAATACCTTCTCTGTTATCGAGAGACCCTGTATTATTCTTATGCCATTATAACGAACTTAAACTGTTTTTATAATAGTATTTTAAAACTAAAGTAAAGTTAAAGTTTATAAATTGCAAGTTTAAGTGACGTGAAATATTTGGTAAATTTGTACAGTACCATTTTTTACAGTTACTATTCAGGGGGTGAGAATCCCTTCCGCGGGGCCTGCTTTATTGAGTCGATTTCCCAATCCATCTTTTTTTTATGTTCTTTATTTTTAACATATCGTACACCATATGTATGATGCCAATTCCCAATAAGCCAATACCAAACCCCAACGTTAGACCCAGAATTCCATCAGGAACATCAAACAAATACCTGATTAATGTTACAACAATGTAAATCAATATACCCGTCTTAAAATAATTATTCAATCTTCTTTTCTTCATCTTCTAAACTCCTTCCTAAAACTTACGAGAGTAGTATATTTTAAAAATTCCTTTTACAAATGCCGTGAAAAATGTTGCCCCAAGTAACGTAAAGAATACCACTTCATTAAAAAACCCGGCAACGACTGCCGCAAATGCCAAACCTATATAACAAATTGACATTCCCATAGCACCGGTTTTTTGTAAAATCATCTTGTTTCTTTCATCATGTTCTAGAATGTATAATTTTTTTAATACTTTGTCATTAAACAGAGCTGCTGTATTCCTGGACATAAAAACTGCTAAAAACAGCATAATACCAATAAATGCGCCTGTATGAAAGTCTCTTATATAATCATGCATCAGGGGCATGTTATCCTTATTAATTTGCAGGACAACACTTGTAGCCGCAAGGCAAAGCGTTATAACAAACATCCAAATTAATCTTTTCCTTATTTTTACTTTGAACTTTTCCATGCTATCACTCCTCCACTTCAGAAAAATCAAAAACTTCTTCTATGGTCAAACCGAAATATTTTGCTATCTTATAGGCAAGCACTAAGGATGCAGTATACTTCCCACACTCCAGAGAAGTGATGGTTTGTCTGGTTACCCCCACCGCAAAAGCCAACTCTTCCTGAGATAACTTATGCTTTTTTCTCAACTCGTGAATACGTGTTTTCAAATGATCACCTCTTGCAATGCCTGCTTTGCATATTTAGTATAGTATGCTTTGCACAAAATGTCAAGTAAACTAATGAACCCCCACTTCTAGAAGTGGGGGTAGCAAACCTACCTTCTTGCTTAATAGTATTTTTCAAAGCACACGACACTGTCAAAGTCTTTTCTGGGTCGTGGTAAAGGTGTTTCTGCAGGATAGCCAAGGGGTGTCATTGCTACTACTCTAACTTCATCCGGTATATCCATGATCTCTTTTACTTTTTTCTCATCGAATCGTCCAAGCCAGCAAGTGCCCAACCCTTGCTCATAAGCCTCAAGAATCATATAAGCCGTAGCAATCGATAAATCCACAGTATAACGATATTGGCCGCACATCATAACACTCTCAGGCTCAGTTCCGCACGAGAACACTATAATTGGTGCTTTACCTACAAAAGCTTGGCCTCCCGATGCTACCGCCAGCTTAGTGATAGTGTCTTTATCCCTTACCACAACAAATTTCCATGACTGCGTATTTTTAGCTGAAGGAGAAAGCCTTGCTGCGTCAAGAACCTTCCTAAGCACATCCTCTTCCACAATTCGATCGCTATATTTGCGTATGCTGCGTCTGCCTTTTATTGCTGTTAAAACATCCATCCTATTACCTCCCCAAACTCAAGAATTTTGGCATTATCAATCGCTTTTTCAATCTCACCATTCTGAATAATTTCGCGAGTTTTACCTTTATGCTCTTTTAAATAGGTGCCATTTAGGTACTCTGATAAGTGACGATAGGTTTGACGTTTGGTGAGTTTTGTATCACTAGATGTACAAAGTCAATATCAAGCAGTAACCTGGGAGGGTCAAAATCTATCAGGTATTTATTGGCAAACATCTCAATATTTGCAGTGTGCTGTTGAACCATTTTTGCACTAAGACCGGATTTGGAAAGATACTTGCTAAAGGCTTTAAGGATCATATTATTACGCTCCAGAAAGCTCTTATGGAATTGTTCAGTAGCCAAAGCAAGATTTTGTGGAATCAGCGAAGTGATTATTCCGTCCCGTCCCTTTCCTTTGCATTCCTGTAGGCAAAATCCAGATTGCTGCGGTAACCGCTGCCAAAAAGCATATTATAGCTGTTTATCAAGCCGTCGAATATAATTTTATCCTTAAATGGAAGCAGTACAGTTTTTACCAATACTGGAAGAGGCGATATAAGAATATCTTCAATTGGGCTGACAATTCCATAAATGCCATATGCATGGGGAGGTGTTTTATCATCTAGAAATACCGTATATTTAACCAGATATTTGTATACAAAAAAGTTACCTGCAATACGATGCTTCCAGCTTGCAACTATGCCAAGGTCCTCGTCAGAGAGTCTTGCAGAGTTTTCAGATACAAAGGATTCTAGAAGAGAATTATCAGCCCATAATTTTTCACGTATAGGTGCAACTGCACTGGGTAAAACCTTTTTGCTCTCCACTTGCGCATTAAATTCACGGGAAATGCTGAATTTATTATTGACATATACCAATAGTGACCACCATATTCTGTAAAATTGTTCTGCTTCATGAATATTTAATTTCATAATGCATCACCTCTCCATAAAAATTCTGCCTTATATGACTTTATCCAATCGACTGTCACAACGCAAACACAGTTGCACAGCATGTCCGTTTATTATCTTTTCATAGCTACATTGATCACAGTAATTTAGTCTGCATTTCGGGCAATCATAAACAGCATTTACAAGCCCCTCTGTACGCTCACTAATCTGTCCAACAGTGGAACCACAAAAAATACAATAGGCTTTCATTGGTATATTAGAGGAATCAACCGACTTTTCTCTATATACAGAACTATCTTTTTTTACAGTACTTTTCTTTACTGGCACTAAGCATCCCCCCTAAAAATAATGTGAAACATTGTTTGACAGAAACATTTCGAATTTTAGTTAAGAATATCACAAAAACAAATTTACAAGAATACTTTTTGTGATTATAAAAATATTATTTTTTCAATATACCGAATACCCCTGAGCAAGTAAAAACTAAAAGAATTAGCATTTTTTTCTTTTCTTAAATTTATATTGTTTTTTTAATCTTTCAAGTATTTCAAGTACAACTGGACAAATGCTTGCTGACTCGAGAATGCTTAGTAAACTAAAATTGTTGGTGCAATTAATGAATTATCAAAAGGAAAAACTGTTATAACTATAGCCCATAGACTGTCAACAATACTTGAATGCGATCGAGTTGTTGTTATGGACAACGGAAAAGTCGCCGCAATAGATACCCATGAAAATTTACGAGGTAAAAATTTGATTGACATGTTGGGATAGTACTTTGTTCTTATTCCATTTTCATCATCATACGGCTCGATGTTGTTGAAATTACCCAAATCCGTTTGCGAACGATCATTACTAATAATGCTTAATTGAAATAACCCTTCTTCCAGACTGTCCAGACCCCCAGTAACTATTTTATAAAAGTCCCGCATATTCTCAGGCAATGATGAACGGTCAATAGAAACAAAATGTGTTCTACTGTCATCATTAAAATTGGAGAATGTAACTGTTGTCATGCCGTTCCACAGCGGTTTTGTAATGAATCCTGAATCAAGTGCTGTCTGGGATAGCGATCATTAATCCAAGAACATCGAAACTAGCTCCAGAAAAAAACCAAACACTGAAAACAGCAACAATAAAGTGTAGTGCCAGACCTAGTTTTTTCCATTTTAATATAAAAAGAGCTAACGTTACAAAGACAATAGTGAATAGCAAATACTGAAAGAACAGCATAAATAAATTTTCCCAAATCGAATCAGAATACCAACCTTCGTGAAAATTTTCAATTGTACCCCAATAAGCCCAGATACTCGAGAATATTAGTGTAATAATTACACCAACTCAACCTATTTTAGTTTTTGTATTCCATTTCACAAATCCACCTTCAATCTCGTTCTTCTTAAAGCACAGGACAATCAGCAATCATACTATTTTATCAAATTCATAAGACCCCCACTTCTATAAGTGGGGATTCCTTTTTTTTTCTTCAGTAGGGGTAGAGTCCCCCACCGAAGCCCCGATGTTCAGCTTTATCTGAAAGAGTTCACTCATGTCAGAAATTCCGGCCCCCGGTCACAACTCAAATATGTCAGACAAATATATTCATAACGGTCCTTTGTTTTTTCATAAATCGCCATAAATGATCTGCCCTGAGAAGTGCTATAAGCAGAATGGCTGCTTAATTTATAAAAATCTCAAGTAATGCGATATACTTTTTATGGTTAAATAAGTGACAAATATTTTAAAACGAAGCTGAGCCTCGTTGAAACCGAATGAGACTGTTCCCCCTTTCCTGCTGCTTGACTCTACTCCTGCGTCAGGGTTTATACTATGCTTAACACGGATTATCCATGGAAACGGGGTATCAGTTTATGCAATATTACAGTATCCTTTTCGAAAGTGCAAAGACTGAATTAATAGAGAATCAGAATGGTTTTCCTGAGTCATTCAAGGATCTGAATCTGGATCAGATTGTTCAGGAGATTGTCAAAGACAGAGAAGAATACCATCTGGAGGCGTTTTTCTGCCATCCCCTGAAAGAACTATCCGCAGTCAATTATCGGCAGGAAGTCATGGGGGATTTGGAAAAACCTGATTTGTACCGGGCTTTGGTTTCCTTTGCCTATGGCATGAAAAAAGTTCGGGAGTATACGGGCTTCAGCCGCAGCCTGCATCATAAGGCGCAGCGCGAAAAATGGAGCCTGGATGCCTCTTTTCAGTATTGCAATACCCTGTTGCAGTTACACAATTCCTTGTACAGCCTGAGTTTTACATCAAAAGGCCTACAGTTGTTCTCCGCCTGGTTAACGGAATACATCCATACCTGTTCCTTTCAAACCCTGCTTGGCGAAACCGAAGAATTAGAGCAGGAGTTTGAAAAAATTAAGTACGCGGTGGTGGTGGACAGAGATACGGTCACGGTTAATCAGGATAAGGATAGTCTGGATTATTCAGCTGAACTCACAGAAACATTTAAGGATTTCTATGAAACGACTCCGGATACGCCAATTACTTTTTTCAGTGATCTGGAAATGTGCCAGTTGGAGACAAAAATACTGGGCATTGTAGAAAAAATAAACGCATCTTCCTTTCAAAAGTTGGAATCCTTTGCGAAAAAACATGCGCATTACATTCACGATACCATCGAACGATTTGATCGGGAAATACAGTTTTATCTTTCGTATCTGGAATATATCGCACCGCTAAAGGGGAAAGGCTACCCCTTTTCCCTTCCGAAGTTTTCCCCTGCCAAAAACATGCATGTGTCAGGCGGATATGATTTAGCGCTGGCGTATAAATCCCTGAATACCGGTGAAACCATTGTGCCCAACGATTTTTATCTGGAAGGCACAGAAAGAATTTTCATTCTGACCGGTCCGAATCAGGGGGGTAAAACCACTTTTGCCCGGTCCTTCGGACAAATATTTTATCTGGCCTGTCTTGGCTGCCCTGTCCCATGCTTAAGTGCGGAGCTTTTTCTGGTTGATGAGGTACTTACCCACTTTGCCAGGGAGGAAAATCTTTGTCTGAACGCAGGAAGGCTTCAGGAGGACCTGTTCCGCATGAAAGGGATTATAGATCATACTACCGAAAACAGTGTTGTCATTATCAATGAGCTGTTTTCCTCCACCACCTCTCTTGATGCCTTTGCCATGGGAAAAAGGATTCTGGAATATTTTTTGTCCCTGGATTGTATCGTTTTATATGTTACACATATTTATGAACTTTCCGACATCAATCAAAAAACGGTCAGCCTTTCGGCATCTGTTGATTTGTCAGCATCAAAAGCAGATAGAACTTACAAAATTCTTCGAAAACCTGCCGACGGATGTGCTTATGCAAATTCCATTGCTGAGAAATATCACCTGACCTTCGAAGAAATTAAGGAGCGGATAAGAATATGAAGGTACATTTGCTTTTCAGGCCGGATGACGAACCCGTGCAAAAAAAAATTCCGGATGGAGATATACTGATTCAAGACCTAAACCTGCGTTTTATTTTTTCCGAAATGGCTCAAAACAATAGCCTTCTGTACGAAATTGTAAAAAACGTTATTTTAAACAGCCTCACCAACCCTGAAATCATTCTGTACAGGCAGGAGATTGTCAGGGACAGCATCCAAAATCCTGAGGCTATCCAGGGTCTTTTTATGATTGCAGCAAAAGCCATGAAGGAAGCCGCATGCTACAAGGAATACACACAACCGAATTATGCCCGGGTGGTTCCGGTTTCGGTAAGGGTTCTGAAGGCTGTCGGTTTGCTGGAATTATTAGTAGACAAACTGGCGGAAATGAACGTTCTGATCGGAAATTTCGCAAAAAACGTTCATTCTTCCGGACTGACCTCATTCTGCTGCAGGATTGGTCAGCATCTCACCGAAGGCTTTTTTCAGAAAATAAGAATGCATATTCATGATTTAAAATACCTGTGCGAGGGCGGTAAATTGATACTCGGAGCAAGACCCGGAAATGGTCTGAAAGGAACAGGCTATGTACTGAGAAAACTATCCCGGGAATCTAAAGCCCCGCATCTCAGAAAAAAAAATAATAAAGCACCCCTATGGAATGAAATCGTTCTCGACAATATCAGTATCGCAAAAAGCGCACGGGAAATGGAAGATGCCGGACTCATTCAAATTCTTCGCATCATAAACCATTTTAACGGCATCATTCAACGTTTCTTTGAAGCCCTTCGTTTTGAAGCCGGGTTTTATGCAGGAAGTGTACATCTCTATTCCATACTCTCAGCCATCCACGCGCCGATTTCCTTTCCCGAAGCGCTGAAAACTGGAAATGAAAGCCTCACCTTCCGAGGACTATACGATATCAGTCTCGCTCTTCAGGAAAAGAAGACGCCGGTGCAGAATGATATGGACGCAAACGGTAAAACCCTTTTCGTAATAACAGGAGCCAATCAGGGTGGAAAATCAACATTTTTAAGAAGTATCGCGCTGGCCCAGCTTTTGATGCAATGCGGGCTTTTTGTTCCCGCTCAAAGCTTTCGTTCCTCAGCTTTCAATCAGTTGTTCACCCATTTCACTCGCGGGGAGGATGCCGGTATGAACAGCGGCAAGCTTGATGAAGAGCTGCTTCGCATAAATGAAATTATAGCCCGCATCACCCCCGGCTCCATATTGCTTATGAATGAGTCCTTTGCAACCACAACGGAACGGGATGGCTCAAAAATAGCACATGATATCATTTCGGCATTAATTGAATCAGGCATCCTGGTTTTCTTTGTGACACATCTGTTTGAATTTGCTCATGCACTATATTGCCAAAATCCCGGGAATGTACTGTTCCTGAGGGCCGGAAGAGAGGAAGACGGTAACCGATCCTTTACTGTTTTACCGGGTGAACCTTTACGGACAAGTTTCGGCGAGGATCTATTCAATCGTATTCTTGGCGGGACAAAAGGTGTATAATGGGAATCAGCTATTGTATTATATAAACGCAGAACGACAAATTTATTGCATACATTAAAAACAGACCTGAAAACCGGGAGCAGGCTCAAGGTGATCGCAATATATTGGTTCTGCAAAATGAAAGCATCTCAATGCGAAACAATGAGTGAGGTAAGGACAAATGGATGTTGCTTTTAAAATCGGTGAAATAGCAGAGATGTTTGAAATCTCTGTCCGCGCATTACATCTCTATGATAAAATGGGACTATTCAAACCTGAATACATTGATGAGGCTACAGGATATCGTTATTACACTCCCGATCAGATCCCTCTTTTAAACACAATCCTGAGCTTTAAAAAAGTAGGATTTGCTTTGGCAGAAATAAAAACCATTCTGGATCACCATTTAAATCCTGATGTCATTTTAGCCATGCTAAAGGGAAAAATCAGTGTCTGCCAGAATCAAATCGGTGTGCTTCAGTTTAACATTGAAAATATGGAAAGAATGATTGGCGCCATTGAAGATTGTAAAAAAAATCAGGCAAAAAGAAATCCAAAGCCGACAGAACAGGAAATCGCGATAAAGATGTCCAGGATTTCCTGCCTGGAAAACATCAAACTTGAGAACTTCTTCTCAGAAATTCTTTGGCTGTAATGACTCGTTTGTATAGGAATTTGGTTTTCTGGCAACAGTCTATAACAAGGAGAATATAGTTGTTAACGCGCATTATAACTACTATTATTCTAATAAAATTGTTTTGGAATGGGGTTAACATTGAGGGATGGAAATAGAGAATACTTTTATAAGAATCTTGATAGGCATTCCCAAGGTTTAAGGCAAACATATCAAAAAAAATATGGTTTTAGCTATGAACTGAAAAGTGATAATAACGAAAAGTTGTTGAAGATTTTTCACGACAAATGTGGAAAATACGGCATAGCTCATAATAATGATGAAATATTCAGATACCTTCATACATATGAAGAAACTGTACAATCAGAACAAATGACTTTATTCTAAATATTTTTCAAATATGACATACTGAGGGTTGTCAGAAGATTTAGTTAATTTTTCTTGGCAAAAAAGTTGAAGAAGTAATTGAGGATGAATAATCATCCGTGTAAATGATAATAATCTCCACATAAAAGAAAGCATCCAAATTGCTTTTACTGTAAACAAATATTTGATTGATAAATAACAACAGCTTGCTTAAGATTCATCCTCAATGACCCCTCCGAGTATAAAGAGATTATAATTAAAATGCCTCTTATGGGATAACACCATAAGAGGCATTTGCTTTTTCGAGTATCCGAACAAGCCTGTGTTATTTTTATATGAACGCAATGATCTCATTCATTATTCATGAGGTTACTCTTATTACTGTAACAGTATTATTTTTAACAACAAATTCGCCTGTATCACCGGGGTTCAAATGATCAACACTGCGGATTTTACCATCAATTCGGACAACAGCATCCTCCATTATCCAGAATACCACCCTGACTTCATTCTCCAATTCAATTACCACATATGTATCACTTATACTTGCAATTTCACCATCGACTACAAAACTGGTATTAGCTGCGTTAATCAGGGTTACGATATCGTCAGTAAGAGTTATCTTAACCTCCATACCCATAACAAGATCGGTTAATGAAGCTTCTTCACCGTCAATTGTTACATCCGCATTTACAGACAATCTGTATTCCACTCCGCCATACACATCCTCACTGACAGTTATATGGTAGACTCCAACCAAATCAATCCCGGTAATGATTCCGTATATTTCTTCCTTTTCATCATCATCTTCCCTTTGTTGAATCCTGATTTCCGTCGCCCTGTTTTTGTCGTCAACCAATACCCTTACAAAATCACCCGGCCTTAACGCATCAAAATCTGATTTTTCATCATCAAGATATACTTTTGCATTATCCTTAACCACAAATATCAATGTAAGCATGCCATCCCGGATGGTTACTTGTTTTGCTGCGTAGTTTATTCCGACAACTACCCCACTGTATGCTGAGATTATCTTTTTTTCTTCCTCATCCTTGTCGATGACCTCGATATATACTACTACCTCATCTTCGAGCAACATCAGGACAAAGGAGCCTGTTTCGATGTCGGCGTATGGAATCCGTTTGCTTTCCCGGTCATAGACTATAACACTCTCAGACACCTCAAAAGCTTGTATTTTTCCCTTAACCCTTACTTCAATGTAATCAGCATAAAGCCTGGTGACGTCACCCCGTACCTCTTTTTCTTCAATTTGGCTGTCCACTTTTTTATCCAATCTCTGAAATAAAACTGCCATCTCTGCCCTCGTCAGGGTTCCCATAGGATTGAATGCTTTGTTGCTGTCTCCTACCATCAGTTCCATTTCATACACCAGGTATACATAACCGACTGAGCCTAATGGAACAGCCGAAGCGTCCACAAAGGGAAGTTCGCTGCTCATATGCTCCTGCGCTTCCTTTTCATAGCCAATTGCCCGGATTATGTATTTGGCTACTTCATGTCTTTTTGCAGGTTCATCCGGAGAGAAATACATCAGGTCAACATCATCCAGAATTCCCTTTTCATATGCAACACTTACATAGCCATAGGCCCACTCGCCTACCTTCTTGCCCCTGTATTTACCTGGAAGCATATTGATGTTCAATGCTTCATCTTCCCATCCCATAATTCTCAAGGCCATTATAATTGTTTCCAACTGGGTAAATGATTCTGCAGGTCTAAAGGAGCTATCGCCATAACCTTTTATATAACCTTTGGACTTCAATTTTTCAATTGATTTCTGTGCCCACCAGAAATTATCTGTTAAATCATCAAAAGCTTTTTTTGCAATACCCGGAGGTATTTTGTTTTGCTTTTGAAGTCCCGGTGGCAAGCCCTTTCCATCCTCGGCCCAGGATGGATCCGCATAGACCGGTATCATACAAAAAGAAAAAACTATCGTAAGAAGTGTTAATGCCGCAATAAACCTTTTCATTGATCGCAACCTCCATGTTTTGATTTATATTAATATTATTCGACAATAAGCAAGCGTTTATTGGGGTAGCATAGGAAGTGTAACAATATTAAAACATTTCCGTGTTTCACATGCCAGAGAATATATCGTTGAGGCATATACAGTAAATATTCATGTATCATTTTGCTGCAATAACGCAAACGAATGAATAAATATCCTGTTTTACTTCAAAAACCATGTATAATTTTATAGATATTTATATAATTCCTCTAAAAAAGTTTGTTTTTT
>CAZSVI010000124.1:0-11010 GCA_964610205.1 uncultured Oscillospiraceae bacterium | reverse complement strand
TTACTTTTTATAGTATATACCACCTTGAAATAACATAACGTTTATGGAGTACTCTAAAAGCAAATTCCTATCTAATCTAATAATTGATTTCTTTAAGGCTTGGGGCTTGATACTTCAGATATGCCTTATAACTCCGGAAAGTATTATGCGATTTTTGAATTTTGTTTACAATGATTATAAAATGCCTTATAATAAAGCATTAAGTAGAACCGATAGCTTTGGGAACGGAGTGATATATATGGATGAATCCATAAAAGTATCGAATTTTATTCAGAATATTATTGAAGAGGATTTGAAATCGGGGAAGGTAAAGCAAATCCATACGCGGTTCCCGCCTGAACCCAACGGTTATCTGCATATCGGGCACGCCAAAGCTGTCTGTATCAGTTTCGGAATGGCTGAAAAGTATCACGGACTGTGCAATTTACGTTTTGATGATACAAACCCATCGAAGGAAGACACAGAATATGTCGACTCAATAATTGAAGATGTGAAATGGCTGGGTTTTGACTGGGCGGATCGCTTATATTACGCATCGGATTACTATGAAAAGTTTTATGAATATGCCCTTTATTTAGTTAATAAGGGTCTGGCATATGTGGACGACCTTTCAGCCGATGAAATACGGGAATATCGCGGAACACTTACCGAGCTGGGAAAAGAGAGCCCCTACCGCAGCCGTTCCATTGAGGAAAATATGGATCTGTTCCGACGTATGAAAAACGGGGAATTTGATAACGGTGAAAAAGTTCTTCGGGCTAAAATTGATATGGCTTCCCCTAATATGAATATGCGTGACCCTGTTATTTACCGTATTCTGAAAATTTCCCACCATCGTACGGGAAATGAATGGTGCATTTACCCCATGTATGACTACGCTCACCCCATAGAGGACGCCATTGAAAATATTACACATTCTCTGTGCTCATTGGAGTTTGAAGATCACCGGCCACTATACGACTGGGTTATTGAAAAACTGGATATAAAAAATCCACCCCACCAATACGAATTCGCACGGTTAAACCTTTCGTATACAATGATGAGCAAGCGTAAACTTCTTGATCTCGTTCAGAATAAAATTGTGGACGGCTGGGATGACCCCAGAATGCCTACTCTGTCGGGGTTGCGCCGCAGAGGATATACGCCGGAGTCAATCCGCCGGTTCTGCGAAATAATCGGGGTGGCAAAAACCTATAGTGTCGTTGATTATGGAGTACTGGAACACTGCATCCGTGAAGATCTGAACAGGCGGGCCCAGCGTGTAATGGCGATACTAAATCCTCTGAAGGTTGTTATTGATAACTATCCTGATGACCTTGCAGAGGAAATGGATGTGGAGAATAATCCTGAGGTTCCGGACGCCGGAACAAGAAAGGTTTCCTTTTCCAAAGTAATTTATATTGAACGTGACGATTTCGAAGAAAATCCGCCGAATAAATATTTCCGTCTGAAACCCGGTGGAGAGGTGCGTCTGAAAAACGCCTTCTTCATAAAATGTCAAAGCTTTATTAAAAATGATACCGGGCAGATTACCGAGGTCCACTGTACCTATGACCCGCTCAGCCGGGGTGGGAATTCCCCCGACGGACGCAAGGTTAAAGGCACTCTGCAATGGGTTTCCGCAGCTCATGCGGTCAATGCCGAGGTTCGCCTTTATGATCATTTGTTTAAAAAGGAAGAGCCGGATGATGTACCTGAAGGAGAAGATTACAAATTAAATTTAAACCCGGAGTCCCTTTTTATTATGAAAAACTGCAAGCTGGAACCCTCCCTTGAAAACGCAAAGCCGGGTGATTTCTTCCAGTTTATCCGGACGGGTTATTTTTGTGCGGATAGCAGTGAATTTAAAAAAGGAAGCCTTGTTTTCAACCGCACTGTGTCACTGAAGGATACATGGGCGAAAATATCGGGTAAAAATTGAGCTTTAAAACATTTAATAAATCAGTAATTTAAAAGGCAACACATGACGGAGCGTACCTTTTGTAAAAGGATACGCTCCGGTGCTTTATCCGCCCTTGCATGGGACTGTTCTGATATAAATAATATAT
This sequence comes from uncultured Oscillospiraceae bacterium, assembly GCA_964610205.1. Lineage (GTDB taxonomy): Bacteria > Bacillota > Clostridia > DSM-8532 > DSM-8532 > CAZSVI01. The sequence continues at coordinate 8,962 of CAZSVI010000124.1, read as the reverse complement.
TCATATGTTCAATCCGCTACAAACAATCTTTCGCCTGATTTTACCATTCCAAGCTTTTCCCTGGCAATACTCTCAATAAACTCATCACTTTCCAGTTTACTCTGCTGTTCAAGCAGCTTTTCCTGGGTTTCTTTCTCCTGATCTATTTTATTCTGCAGTACACGCATCTCAGAAACAATAATGGATATTTCATCCCGCTGCTGAAAAAAGGTAACAAGAAAATATACAATAAGACCAGTCATAAATATAATAACCAGCGGACTAAGCTTCTTTTTCGCACGCATCCGGTTTCCTCTTTTCTTTTGTAAACAGAACTGCATTTCAGCAGCCCGATATAAAAAACTTTTTCTTAGCTATATTATATAGCATTATATACCAAATAACAATATTTTTAACCAAATCAATATCAAAATCCTGTATAAAAATTCTATGGTGTACAGCTAAAAAAGTTTATATAAATGTTGTAAGCAAATTCCTTGTACCGTATTTGTTCGTGTTTCAAATTCAAAATTTTTAACTCTTCCAGTTACTAATTTCACGATTTCTTTCTTGTATTCCGGTGTATATTTTTTCCTTGTATTCATTCTGGTTACGCCCCCTTCAAGTATTATTATAGTGCCTTTCTGCGTGTCCAGCAACTCCACTATACTTCACCGTTAGCTATGCGGCCGATTTCAAACATACCCATTTCCGGGTTAGAATCTACATTCTTGGCTACAAACCCAAGTAAGCTGGGAATCATGGTAGAACGGATTGTATCATTTTCCGCTGTTATGGAATTGATAATACGGATATTAGGCTCTGTAACAATGCCCAACTCCTTATTCAGCTTTGACTCGTACCAGATGTAGCTATGAACCTCATTCATTGCATAGCGCTCTGATAAAAGTTCCTTCATCCGGTACTCGTTTCTTCTCTCTACACTATGGCGAACCGGTGTCAGGAAGCTCTTCGTAGAACGGATGTCAAAGTTATCATATCCGTAGATACGGGTAATCTCTTCAATAATGTCCGCTTTCATGGTAACATCCTTGGTCGCCCTCCATGTAGGAACAATCAGACTGAACTCATCTATATCACGAGTCACACCAAATCCAAGGGCTGTCAAGGTTTCCTCTATCTGGTCGGAGCTTATGTCAATGCCTGTATATTTATCTACATAAGCTTTATCAAAGTCAATTCTGATGGTGTCAGTATTCATGTCGATGATCTGTCTTTGGTTATTAACTATGATGTCCCTGTAGAAAAAGATAGTTACGTACACAGGATTGGACGCACAGGCAGAGCCGGGAATGGAGGCCATGCCATCACTTTGGTTACAGGTGATGATATTATGAGCCTTTATGAAATAGAAGAGCATATCGGCGCGTTGATTGTTGAAGGAGAATTGCCTACGGAAGCTGATTTTAATGAGCGCAGAGCTACGGCAGAAAAATGGATCCGGGCGAATTCAGTAAAGAATAAATCTCCTAAGCCCTCTTCAGTTCCAAACCAAAAGAAAGCCCCGCATAAGCCCAGGCCTGCACCTACACAACAATTACAACACAATAGGAAGCACCGGGATCGACCGTTCGAGGGTAGAACAATCACGAACCATAAAGCACCCATAAGGAACCGGACAGAGCATCCTCGCCAGCAGCCAAAACCCATTCACACAGCTGCCAAGCCCATACAACCCCGTTCTGTGAAAACCATTATAACGCCCGCAAAAAGAGAGAACGAAAATACGCACACCCAGGCGGGTACAACGAAGAAACCTTTCTTCAAGCGTGTGTTGCAGCGCATATTAGGTAAATAGGGATACAGCTATATTGGCATGTTCCTGCGAGAATATAAGGAACAAGGTTTCACTCCTTCCCCTACATTGCATAGGGAAAAGGGTGAAACCTTTATTTAGCTTTTCAGGTTTATCAAATACATTTAATTCATTCTTTCCGGTATATCTCGGATGCGTTATCTAAAGCTTGAAGCGCTTGTTTGGTAGGTATCTTCGCAAGAGTTGCTACACACTTGTTACAAAGTATTTTCCCTTTTCCTCTAAAAACTCCAGTACTTCTTTCATCCTGACAAGGGTTACGGAATATCGGTACATTACATAATTCGCATCGTTTATACTCTTGGTACTGACCATGCCCTTTTTGATTGCCTTGATCATTTTTGTTTATTATTTCTGACGGCTTCATTTATCTGCTTCCCTCTCTGTTTTTTTATTTTGCCCGGATTCTATATTATTATATGACTATTTTATGATATTTTCCCAGTTTATGTTCATTAGAACTCTGTTTTACTCTGACTGGGATGTTTTTTAAAAAAATCCACCCTTGGCTCAAGAAATTTTAATTGATGTTCCTGCGGATCATCCATAAAAGCATAGATAGGTTCAAATATCCGATCCCAACTCCAGAAATCCTCCCCAAGGTTTAAATATTCCAAAATCATTCCGGTTCCCTCTGGTGCAATAGGGTGCATCAGGACTGTCCCCGTCCGGACCATATGAAAGGTATCCACCAACACCTGAAGACGAAGATTCTGATCATTATTGTTTTCCGCTTCCCGGATGTTTTTTGACCAGTATTTGTTGATATTACGGAGGTAAGTATCCATTAGGTTCATTACCAGATGAAAATCGCATTTAGCCATCAAACGTTCAAATTCAAGAATCGTTTTAATGGATTCATTCATTATCTCTATTAAACTCGGCATCATAAAACTGTGAAGTAGTCATTTGTATCAAATGGCCATTTTTATAAAGGGACGTAATAAACTCGGAAGAAACTTCACGATGTATTTCCGCGGCCCGCCCAATACTGGAAGCCGCAAAAAGATCGATGGCGATATTGTATATGCTTAAAACTTCTTTCTGCTTATTATGATTGAACGAAACAAATTCATCAATGGTTCCTTGGAATGAACCCTCTGCAACCAAACGCCGATAATGTTCCAGAATAGGAGAACCATAACAGTCTGTTCCCGATATAAAAATTACGTTTTCTTTTCCAATACGATCCCGTAAAAAACGCGCAAAAGTATCGGCATGAACAAAAACCCCTCCGATATGCCCCAGATGGAGTTCTTTATTGCCATAAGGCATCCCGGCGGTAATGACCGCACGTTTTGGAAACCGCGGCCTATCCGGGCCACTATTGGGATATGGGCATGTATTGGTTCTGTTTCCATCTATAATACTCATATTCGTTTCTCCGTTTCATGAAATATGAATGCTTTTGGCGGTGCCGTAATATCAAATATAAATTCTATACGCTACCTGGGAGCCTTGGACAAAAGTCCCTGCACGCATCTTTTCGCCCATTATTTCCACCCGGAACCTCCAAAAAAAGCGTTAAGTACCCAGATATTCGCCGTTTTTTTGAAGAATCTGAACGAAAAAATGAATCGAAAATCCGCATATAAGACTTCTATCCAAGGCTCCTGGCGATTGGTTTGTGTATTATTATACCATTTGTACAACTTTATTATCAATCTTTATTCCCAAAACATGATAGATACTGTTATACAAGGTAATTTGAGCACATTCTTCCCATGTTATTATTGACGGTAACCACTGTTGGCATATAATAAAATTAATAGCTGTTCGGTTGTAAAGGGGATGAAAATGTATAGCGGGTACATTGATATCGATGAAATTAAACGAAAAATAAGAAAACTGAAAAAACTTGAGATGAAAATACGCTTTGGAAATGCTGTTTTTTTTGATGGTAAGCAAGGTTTCAAAAAAGATCATTGCGCGGATCTGGTTTGGGATGAGTTTTTTGATCTTCACCCTCAATGTAATAAAAAAGTGAGATTTTCTTTAAGAAGCCTTACCTCCATGAATAAGGAAGAACTCAAAAGTGTTATCCGTGAGTTCTTTTTTTCCGTTTACTACCGTTACTATAAGGAAAACGGGATTGTAAATGTTCATTTATATGACCCGCAACTGCTTGCGCAGATGGGACTGCCTTACGATGCGGATAATGATTTAATTAAAAAGAAATTTCGCGAGCTTGCAAAAAAATATCACCCCGACACTGGGGGTGATAGTATAAAATTCATCGAGCTTATGGAAAATTATAAAAAGCTTGTTGAATAGTTTCATTTAGTACACATATACCATTCTACCTATCCTTGCAGCAAGAGGCTTGGACCAGAGCCACTTGTTTGTTGCACTGTCGTCAAAGTAATATACTGCTCCGTTGGATGGATCACTACCATGAAGAGCATCATATGCAGCCCTTTTGGCATCTTCTGATGCCGGTTTATGAATCCAACCGTTCTCTACCGGTGTAAACTGATAATATCCATAAGACTTTTCATAGATTACACCATTGATTGAATTCGGAAAACGTGAATCCTTAACCCTATTTAGAACTACACCCCCGACGCCCACTTTTGCGTTATAGGGTTCGCTCTCTGCCTCCGCTGTAATCAACCTGGATAAAAGACCCATTTCACCCGACGTATACGGAATAACAGCTTTATTTGCTGTACTATATACTCCTGAATTCTGAGATGAAACGACTTTCGGCAAAATCAGCTTCTCACCGGGATAAAGATAATTATCCCATTTATGATTTGCCTTTCTCAATGCATTAAGTGTAATTCCATTTCTTACTGCTATCAGATACAGTGTATCCCCGCTCTTCACCGTATATATGCTGGATGGAACATTCAGCTTCTGGCCGGGATAAATTACTGAGCTCGATAGACTATTCTCTTTCATGATAGCACTGCTTGTTGTGTTAAACTGTTTCCCTATTGTATAAAGTGAGTCCCCCCGGGTAACGGTGTAGGTAGCCGCATATGCAGCAGTATATGGTAACAATAAAGAGATACCCAAGGTAATACAAAAGGCTTTTACCTTTCTTTTGAAACAACCATTTTATTTTCCTCCTTTTTGCCTCCGAGGTTAGTTGACGGGTTCGGGTTGAGGTACCCTTCCAAAAGCCTAAATATGAAAACAAAAGAGCAGATATCAAACACTTGATTTCTCTCTTTTGTTTTTCTTCAGGTTTTCAGTTTCACCCCTGATGATATATCCCCCGTACTCCAATAGGAGATTCGGCATTTTTTCTTAGTTTAACAGAGTTTCCATTTAATTTCCATACAAAATATGCGGAACTCAAGGAAAGTCCTGTTACTATAGGTATCGGTAACGGGATGGAAGCATTTCTCCATTCTCTTTATTGTAAATAGTTTGAAATGTTTCAAGATGAAGTTTTATCTTTTATTAATCAGCTTCTTCCGCAACGTACTGAAACTGCTTCAGAAGATTAGCCATTTCAATGGCTGTAACCGCAGCATCGTAGCCCTTGTTACCCGATTTTGTGCCGGCTCTTTCTATAGCTTGCTCAATGGTATCTGTAGTCAAGACTCCGAATATTACCGGAATTCCAGCATCCAATGATATCTTTGCAATCCCTTTGGATACTTCACTGGCAACATAATCAAAATGTGGTGTTGAACCTCTTATGACAGCACCAATACAAATTACTGCGTCAAATTTTTTAGAAGCTGCCATCTTTTGTGCGACAAGTGGAACTTCAAAAGCACCGGGTACCCAAGCTGCTTCAATATTGGCTTCATCTCCCCCGTGTCTTACAAGGGCATCGATGGCTCCACCCAATAATTTGCTGCTGATAAACTCATTGAAGCGGCCTACAACAATACCGAACTTTAAATCTTTGGCAATCAGATTTCCTTCATGTGTTTTCATTGTCATCATTTTTTCCTCCCAGGCATTATTTTGTATTTGTTAAAACATCATTGAATAGATGTCCCATCTTTTCTTTTTTAGTTCTCATATAAAATTCATTTGCAGTATTGGTTTCCATCTGGATAGGTACCCTTTCTACCACCTCAAGCCCATATCCTCCCAAGCCTACCACCTTTTTAGGGTTATTGGTTAATAGCCTTATCTTCCTAACACCCAAATCATAAAGAATCTGGGCACCAATGCCATATTCCCGCAGATCCGGTGCAAAACCAAGCAGTACATTCGCTTCTACCGTATCTTTTCCCTTGTCCTGCAATTCATAGGCACGTATTTTATTCACCAGTCCGATTCCACGCCCTTCCTGCCGCATATAAAGAAGTACGCCCTTTTTTTCACGGCTTATCTGTCGTAATGCAGCCTCCAACTGTTCCCCGCAGTCACATCTTTGTGAGTGGAATGCATCACCGGTCAGACACTCGGAATGTACTCTTACCAATATAGGTTCAATCGAGTTTTGAATCACTCCTTTCACCAAAGCTACATGATGTTCCCCGTTTACAGCATTCTCATAAGCTACAATCGTGAATTCTCCGTATTCGGTAGGGAGCTTGGCCAGCGCAGCGGCCCTGACAAGTTTTTCATTCTTTCTCCTATATTGAATCAACTCTGCAACAGTAATCATCTTTAGATTGTGTTTTTGGGAAAACTCCATTAACTGGGGTACTCTGGACATGGTTCCATCCTTATTCATAATTTCACAGATCACCCCTGCCGGATATAACCCCGCAATTCTGGCAAGATCCACCGCCGCTTCCGTATGCCCTGAACGTTTTAACACACCCCCATCCCGGGCAATTAATGGAAATATATGGCCAGGCCTTACGAAATCATTGCTCTCTGTCTCTGGATTCGCCAGCTCTTTAATGGTATAAGCCCTTTCAAAGGCCGATATTCCTGTAGTTGAGTTTTTATGATCTACTGTCACGGTGAAGGCTGTCTTCATGTTTTCGGTATTTTTCTCCACCATCAAATTGAGCCCAAGGTGACGTGCACGTTCTTCCGTTAGAGGTGAACAGATCATTCCCTTCCCGAAAGTAGCCATGAAATTCACATTTTCAGGAGATACCTTTTCAGCTGCCATTAAAAGATCCCCTTCATTTTCACGGTCTTCATCATCCACAACAACAATCATTTTCCCTTGTCTTATGTCTTCAACTGCTTCTTCAATCGAGTTAAACTTCATTCTACATTCTCCATCCATTCAAATTATTATAGATACTATGCAAAACCATTATCCCTTAGGAAATCAAGTGAAATATCCTTTTTAGATTTTGATTCGCCTTTATTGATATTCAAAAGCTTTTCTACATACTTTCCCATTACATCACATTCAATATTAAGCTGATCTCCTTTCTTTCTTAATCCAAGGGTTGTAACACCTATCGTCAGGGGAATCAACGACACCTTGAAGCATTTTTCATCCACATAGGCAACAGTCAAGCTTGCACCATCCAGAGCAACAGACCCCTTTATGACAATGTATTTCATAATGGTATCCTGAGCCTCCAGCGTAAGCCATATGGCATTATCTTCTTCAACTCTGCTTGTAACAATTCCAGTACCGTCAATATGTCCCGTTACAATATGGCCTCCCAATCTGTCTGATAGTCGTAACGCCCTCTCGAGATTAACTCTGTCTGCTAAATTTAATTTAAAGAGCCCTGTTTTTCTCATGGTTTCAGGCATAACATCACAAAAAAACCAATTTTCTCCCCGCCCAGTTACCGTAAGACATACACCATTTACTGCAATACTGTCCCCCATTTTTACATCATCTAGAATCTTCGTACAATGAATACAAAGCTTTATCGACAGGCTTCCCCGTACAATTTCCTTAACAGTACCAATTTCCTCTACAATTCCGGTAAACATGGCTCTCCTTTCATATACCCCTCTACAAGGATATCCTCATCAAATCTGCTGATAGTAATATCCTTTAATTTGAGTGCATCTTTCATACATTGAATTCCATCACCCTCAACAGGAGTTTTAGCATCTTTCCCTCCAATGATTTTGGGGGCAATAAAAATCATTACCTTATCTACGATTCCTGAATGTAAAGCTACTGCATTCAGGCCTCCTCCCCCTTCCAGAAGCACACTGTCTATTTCCAGTTTATACAATTCATTCATAAGCTTCATCAGCTCAACATGCCCCCCAGGTCCATCAACCTTTACAATGTTCACTCCCTTGTTTTTGAGCTGTTTTTCTTTTACGCCTTCAATTTCTGATGTTGTAGCGAGTATAACACCCGCTGTGGATTCCACATTGATAACCTGGCTGTCTATGGGTATTATTCCCTTACTGTCAACAACAATCCGGATTGGATCTCTGCCTTTTTTGAATTCAAGCCTTGTTGTCAGGGATGGATTGTCTGCTAACACTGTATTTATTCCTACCATAATCGCAGATACCCTGTCACGGATATGATGTACATACCGCCTTGAACTATCTCCCGAAATCCATTTGGAATCTCCACTTACGGATGCTATTTTACCATCCAGTGTCATAGCCGCTTTCATCAGCACAAAAGGTCGTTTCCCGGTGATATATTGAATGAATATTTCATTGAGCTTTCTTGCTTCCTCCTCAAGAACATTGACAACCACTTCAATGCCGGCTTCCTTCAGCATTTTTATTCCCTTTCCGGAAACTTTCGGGTTGGGGTCTTCCATGGCAACCACCACTTTGCTAATTCCAGCTTTTATGATTGTCCTGGCACACGGTGGGGTTCTTCCATAATGTGAACACGGCTCAAGATTAACGTAGAGCGTCCCTCCTTTCACATCCTGTTGCGCATTTTTTAAAGCTTCTACTTCTGCATGGGCACTTCCTAATCTTTCATGATAGCCCTTAGCAATAATTTCTTCATTCTTAACGATTACTGCTCCCACCAGCGGGTTGGGATTTGTTTTTCCCCAGCCAGCTCGTGCTAGTTCCAATGCTTTTTTCATATAAAATTCATGTATATTCATAAGATAAACCTCGCTTATTTCACCATAGTAAAGTACCATACCCACCGGAACGATACACAAGCCTCGACCCGTTACGTAATACCGTACTCGCCGGAACCGGTACACAAGCCTCAACCCGTTAAAAAAATACAAAATCCCTGGAAGCATACTACCTCCAGGGACACAAAAACAAAATAAATCACACTATCTTCCATCCAGACTATACTGTCGGCTC
>CAZSVI010000123.1:0-11054 GCA_964610205.1 uncultured Oscillospiraceae bacterium | reverse complement strand
CCCGGCAGTACCGGTCTTGAGGTTTTTATCCTTATATTCATCTGAGCATGAGGGGCGCTTGTTATTATGTTCCCATCCATATCCCACATATCATCCACAACAAATGAAATATCCTGTCCATCGGGCTGCATAATCTCAATTGTGTCGCCTTTCAATATCCTGTTCCGTTGTTCTATAACCGCTATTTTATCCTTATCGCAAAAGAACCGGACAACGCCTGCAAACTCCCAGGTTTTTATATAATTACCTGTACCATAGTTCTGGCTTTCAGACCCTGGTTTACCCAGTAAAAACCCGGTGGTAAAGCTTCTGTGGCTTACCTTTGATACCTCTTCGAGCCAATTATTCTGAAACACATACCCTTCCGGGTTTTTATAGTAAGCATCAATAGCAGAGCGGTAAGCCCTTACAACAGTTGCCACGTAAAAGGCGCTTTTCATCCGGCCTTCAATTTTGAGGCTGTTTACACCCGAATCAATAAGCTCCGGAATAGACTGAATCATGCATAAATCCTTTGAATTAAAAATAAAAGTTCCGGATTCATCCTCTATTACCGGGAAATATTCACCAGGCCGGTTTTCCTCAACCAAATGATACTTCCACCGGCACGGATGCGCGCAGTCGCCTCGGTTTGCATCCCGTCCGCACATAAAATTGCTTAGAAGGCATCTGCCCGAATAGGATATACACATGGCGCCGTGTACAAATACTTCAAGTTCAATGCCCGGAAGCATCCTTTTAATAAATTTTAATTCTTCCAGCGAGAGTTCCCTGGCGGCAATAATTCTGGAAACTCCTTGCTGCTGCCAGAAGAGTGCGCTCCTGAAATTTGTTACATTCGCCTGTGTGCTAATATGGATTGGCATACCCGGATTTATTTCCCTGACAAGAGAAAATACCCCCGGATCTGAAACAATAACGGCATCGACACCAAAGTCCGCAATATCACGTATATACGTCTCCATTCCGTTAAGATCACTGTTATGAGGCAGTACATTCATGGTAACATACACTTTTTTATTTTTATTATGAGCAAACTGAAGACCTTCCTTCATCTCACAAAGAGTAAAATTACCGGCCCCGGCCCTTAATCCGAACCGTTCACCCGCAATATAAACAGCGTCCGCACCATATTGAACCGCTATTTTCAATTTTTCAAGGTTACCTGCTGGGGCAAGCAATTCTGCCTTCATTGTTTCATCCCTTCCTATAGCTGACCGACATCCCGTCTCCAATCGGGACAATGCTTGTAACAAGGTTTTCAATACTGCAAAGCTTTTTTACGTATTCTCTTAGTCTTACCGTTATCGTACGATGTTTATGCTCAGGCCAACCGGACTTTGCAACCATTCCCCCATACAGGATATTATCGGAAATAAAAAGCCCACCGGGTGTCAGAAGCCGAAGGCAGTGAGGCAGATAATCAGGGTATTGGCCTTTGGCCGCGTCAAGAAAAATCAAATCGTATGGCGTGCTGAGACACTGCAATACTTCAAAAGCATCGCCATGCAGCAGACGTATGTTTTCCTCCAGGCCCGCCTGTTTTATGAATTTTCGGGCAGTAATCATCCTGTCCTCATCCATTTCGACAGAATCAATAATACCAGAGGAATCAAGGGTTCTGGCCAGTATGATGGTTGAATAACCTATAGCGGTACCTATTTCAAGAATACGCCCGGGTTTTGAAAGGGCACAGAGAGTCTCAAGAAGGCGGGCCGATTCGGGTTGTATTATGGGAATATGATTTCTGCGGGCATAATCCTCCATGCCAAAAAGAACAGGGTCATCCCGTGTAAACATTTCCGACAGGAAACTATTAATGTATGGATAAGTAATTTCACTATCCAGAGTAAACACTCCATATCTATTTTATCATCCCATACGCTTTCTGGTCCCTGATATGCCCGGTTATTGATTCATTATATACAACCGAGCCGTCACCATCGGGCGGTGAGAAGAAAAAGTAATAATTCGTATCCTCGGGATACAGGGCCGCTTCAATGGCATCAACCCGGGGAGAGCATATTGGCCCGGGAGGAAGCCCCGGATTTTTATATGTGTTGTATGGGCTGTCTATCTCCAGATCCTTGTAGGTGACTATCTGAATCCGTCCCAACCCGGCCATTATTCTCGCGTATTGGATGGTAACATCGGTTTCAAGATTTGGGAACCCACGGCTGTTCAGCCTGTTATGAAAAACACTGGATATTTTTTTGTAGTCCTCGGCGTATTTTGCCTCCATCTCTATAATGGACGCCAGCGTTACAACTTCGTCTATAGTCATTCCCAATTCCGCCGCACGGTCATAATACTCGGACTTGAATATTGAGTCAAACTCCCTGAGCAGCCTGTCGACAATTTCTTCTTCCTTCCATTCCAGATCAATCTTATAGGTATCAGGATACAGATAACCTTCCAGGGGATACTTCCGTTCCGGAACATTTTCAAGAAATTTATATTTTTTTATGGCCGTCATACATAGGGATTCAAGCCTTTTCCGTTCTATAAAATCTCTTTCCTCGAGATAGTCCAGCAGTTCAACCACAGTAAACCCTTCCGGGATTCGTATGTCTTTTGTCGGATTAGCAAGCGGTGTGTTTGTTAAAACCAGCATCAGCCCCTCATAGTTTAGATTTTTGCTGATGATGTGCCTTCCGGCTTTATATTTATCGTCATACCCGTTTAGAAACGACAGAAATTTAAACAGCCATGGGTATTCCACAAAACCTTCCCTTTCGAGAAGGGAAATAATATCCGTTGTAGTATATCCGACAGGAATTTCAATTTCAACCTGATCCTCAGTTGGAATTTCAATCTCGCCCTTTTCCATATATTCGAGTCCATACCTCGCAAGATAGCTGTATGATACATATGCAGCCGAAAAGAATAATGCCATGCATAAAACAACAAAAATTAAAAACCGAAGAAATAATCTTTTCTTTTTCTTTCCTGCTCTTGCCATAGGCTCACCTTCCCGAATCTGATTCCGTGTGTCCCCTGTTACCTGTTATTCGTAACCTTTCTTTCCTTCGCCCGAAGCCCGGCATCCAGAATTTTCTTTCTTAATCGTATGTTTTTTGGTGTTATTTCCACCAATTCATCGTCGGCAATAAATTCAAGGCAGGACTCAAGGCTCATAGTTTTGGGAGGCACCAGCCTTAACGCCTCATCTGAGCCGGATGCCCTGATGTTTGTAACATGTTTCTTTTTACATACGTTTATCACAAGATCTTCAACTCTTGCGCTTTCTCCAACAACCATGCCCTCATACACCTGCTGCCCCGGGTTTATAAACAGAATACCGCGATCCTGTGCGTTATACAGCCCGTAAGTAACGGCTTCACCCGTCTCCCAGGCGACTAACGAGCCCCGGGTTCTGTTCCTGACCTCTCCGCGGTAAGGTTCATATCCATGAAAAACATGATTCATTATACCATTTCCTCTTGTGTCCGTCAAAAACTCCGAACGAAAACCGATGAGTCCTCTGGCGGGTATCTTATACTCAAGCCTGACAAGTCCCTGATCCGGAGCATGCATATTAACAATTTCACCCTTGCGGGAACCCAGTTTTTCCATTACATTACCCATATACTCTTCAGGAACATCAACTATCAGATCCTCCACCGGCTCATACAATACTCCGTCCGAATATTTTGTCAGAACCTCCGGCTTGGACACCTGAAACTCATATCCTTCCCTTCTCATAGTTTCTATAAGAATAGCAAGATGCAGTTCCCCTCTTCCCGATACCTTGAAATTGTCCGGTGAATCCGTTTCTTCAACCTTCAGGCTCAGATTGGTTTCCTTTTCCTTGAAGAGCCTGCTGCGTAAATGTCTTGAAGTAACAAAGCTGCCTTCCCTTCCGGCAAATGGACTGTTGTTTACAATAAACTGCATTGAAATGGTAGGCTCATCAAGGTTGACAAAAGACAACGGTTCCGGGTTTTCCGCATCGCATATGGTTTCCCCGATAGTTATGTCCTCCGCTCCCGTCAAACATACAATCTCACCGGCAGAAGCCTGTTCCACATCAACCCTCTTAAGTCCTGTAAATATTTGAACAACTCCGACTTTTATAGGCTCAATGCTTCCATCCTTTCTGCAAACGACTGCCCTTTGTCCTTTTGTCAGGGTACCCCTTTCAATCCGCCCGATTGCAATTCTACCGACATAATCATCATACTCCAGGCTTGAAATCAGAAGCTGAAGGGGTGCAGCGGTGTCTCCTTCCGGGGCGGGAACAAACTGTAATATGGCCTCAAAGAGCGCGGACAAGTCCATAATATTTTCCCGGGTATCTAAAAAAGCATACCCGTCACGACCGGAGGCGAAAACCACCGGAAAATCCAATTGATCGTCATGGGCCTCCAGTTCTATGAAAAGGTCCAGAATTTCATCAATAACCTCCTGAGCGCGGGCCTCTCTTCGGTCGATTTTATTGATAACAACTATGGGCTTAAGATTCATATTTAAAGCTTTTTTCAATACAAAACGGGTCTGGGGCATTGGCCCTTCAAAAGCGTCTACCAGAAGAAGCACACCATCCACCATTTTCAGGATTCGTTCCACTTCCCCCCCAAAATCGGCATGACCCGGCGTATCAACAATATTGATACGAACCCCCTTATATAGAACAGCCGTATTCTTTGACATGATGGTTATCCCCTTCTCCCGTTCAAGATCGTTGGAATCCATCACACGTTCCATTACTTTTTCATTAATCCTGAAGATACCGCTTTGTTTCAGCATGGCATCCACCAGAGTTGTTTTCCCATGATCCACATGAGCAATAATAGCAATATTTCTTAATTCCTTATAAGCAGCAGACATTGTCTCACTCCTTTACACCGCTTTTCCCATTCTAAGCTAATGCGTAAGGAGTTGTCAATAAAAAACATCAGAAAACAGCCGAAGCGGGCCCCGCGGATTGAAAGGTATCACCATTGAACAGTAGCAGCCTGTTTATTGTTATTGTTCAGTGGTAATTAAAATACCTTCCGCAAGGCCTGGTTCGGCATTAACCCCGGAAAAAGAAGCCACGGTAAATTATCCTTTTTATAAGGTACATATTCCGACCGGATTTGGTTTTCACCTCTAAAATAAAACGGAACAGCTTTTTAGTACTCTTTTTATCCAATTCGTGTGCACCGTAACGTACACGGTAAAATAATTCCGCCATTTCATCCATTGTCATATACACAAACTGATACCTCGAATCCACACGCTTCGCAAAATCTTTCGGAGTCTCCCCGGTATTTATCGCACACCCGGATTGCCTCAACAGAGATACCATATAATTGTATATTGCCGGAATACTTTTACGTGGAGACATTAATCTTAATATGCTCCATTTTCCCGGAACAAACAACATATTGGCAAGGAAAACAGCCAGAATAACCGCAAGTAGCCCAAGCCAAAACACAGATGCGGTCATTTCATCCCGTCCGTTTACGTCCCAATCAAAATCCTTCCCTTCCCTGTATTGTTCATTATGTTCTTCCGGATCAAATCCCGGTATGTCATCATATTCATGACCCTTATCCGGATTACCCTCATTCAATTTAATATAATAATTCATTGCCGAAGCATATGGTGTGGTAGGTTCAAAGGTAACCCACCCGATACCTTCGAGATAAACTTCCACCCAGGCATGGGCATTCCGGTTTGTAACAACATATTGATTATTCTCATCAGGTTGATCGGGCAGAACAAAACCCTCCACATACCTGGCCGGAATGCCAACAGTCCGGAGCATGACACACATCGCACTTGCATAGTAGGAACAATATCCTTCTTTCCCGTCAAAAAGAAAATAATCAACAAAATCCTGATCTGCGGGTGGATACTGAGGTGACAATGTATAATTGTAATTTTGCCTTAAGTAATGCTCTATAGCTTTTATTCTGTCATAAACCGAACGTGTTCCGCGTGCGATATCATTTGCCAGAAATCTTACCCTAGCAGGAAGTCCCTCCGGTATTTGAGTATATTGATTGTATATCGCATTCCGATGGTCATCAAGCTGCCTGTAGATCTGCAGGGCAGCCTCAACGTCCCTTCGGGCGGTATCCGGGTTATTAATCCCCGAATTTTCCAGGTAATCAAGAAACCTGGAATTATACTTAATAAAATCTGAATAAAGCCCCTGCCGGCTTATTCGGAAGAATTCCTCCATTTCGGGCATTCCATATCCGGGCTGAAGATAATTCACCTTATAACTGATATTGCCGGCCAGCCTTTTGTTGACTTTAAAAATACCTCCAAAACCTTCTTCAAGTTTATACCCTTCGGATGAGAGTCCGGTAATTGGTATAAAAAGTTTTAAGGGAGTGAATAATGTTTTTGTACGTACATTCAAATGCCGGATCCTGACCTCTTTTTCCGGATATAAACGACTGATTTCCCGTGGCAGTTGCTCCAGCTTTAAAAACCCTATATATCCATCTGTATCATTTATATTTGACAGTGCCTGTAAATCATTACCGGCATATATTAAAGAATAGGCATTATCAGCTGCCTTCCAGCCAAACCGCATTTCACGGTGGTCAAAAACCCTGTCGTTCTGAAAGTCTTCCTGCTGCCGTTCGGACACTTCCCATCCCATTCCATTATAGCAATCATATGCAGCGCCTCTTAAATACAAACGGGTTGGCGCCTCGACAACCATTATGGGAGTATCATCAGGTCTAACAGGTCCCCCCAGCCTTGCCGGATCTCCAAAACCGGTATTTGCCAGAGAAAAAGAATCATATCGGTCGATTGAAAATTTTTGTTCAAGTTCCCGCCATACTCTGCTTATTTTTTCATCCATCCAGGGCCATTGGACAGGCTTGGAACCTTCAGGAATCAAAATAGAAATAAAAATAATAACAATCGCAACCGGTATATAATATATAAGGATTCTCCCGGCGGAAGACGGATCGCTGAAATCCCCATCCTTTTTCTTGTTTCTTGTATAAATATGCCGAATATATGAAACAATAGCAATCACAGCAAATATATAGAAGGACAGTTTATCAATGTGCCGGTTTATCCCCCATACCGTCATGAAAAACACCAGGCCGGGTACAATGAGTAAATAGAACCTGAAACAGCGCACCATGAAATAATATATCGGCATGGCAACAAGCAGGGAGTATACTCCGATTGCATACATCAGCCATGCATAAGGGATTGTTTCATTATAATAGCCCGTACCCACCTGAGCCATAACCTGCATGAGCCTTACTACGGGTGCAAAGAAATCCGAAAGAATGCCCATACCGTCTTTAATAACGGTAAAGGCCATATACCCTGCTCCTATCAACATACCGGACAGGAAAACAATACGACCCGTATGCGTATTCAACAGGGTATAAAAAATAAACGCACCCAAAGTAAATAAAAGCATATGCCATGAAGCAACAGGAACATGCATGGGAACCAGCGTCGCTTTCAAAACCGCGAATATATATAAAACACCAATAAATCCTGAGGACAATAAATCCCTGTAGTCTTTTTTCATGAGACTCTCCTGTCTTTTTTATTCACTCGGCCCTTGGCATATCCTTTCCGAAATTCTCCTTCATACTTCGAAACAAGTGTATAACATGTATTCCCACCTCAGGCATTTCCTCTTCCAGCGCCTTTTCCACATCCTTCTTCATTTCTCCTTCCGAAACCGCGCAATAGAATAAGGAAGCATCATGTCCGTTGGCGTTCATTTTGTTCAGGCAATCCAGATAATCTTCATCAATAACCGGGGAAAAGACCATAATACTCTGACGCTCGGGTATGCTTTCCATAAAATATCTGGTGATATCATTAAAGGAAGTTTTCTGTTCAAAAGGCATAAATGCAAATAGTTCATACAACTGACGGAATCCGTTCATATCGGTAAATGTAATCGAAACCTGCTCTTTTCTGAAAAAACACATTTTCAGCACAACACCGGAGCTTAACAATATACGGCATAGAGAAATTAAAACCTCCATGGTTCTGTCTTCAATTTTCAAGACCTCTTCCGCTTCCCCGTAAATCTTTTCAAGATTGAGAATTATCCATACTTCCTTTTCCGAAGATGCGTTGGTTTCTTTCGTCAGCCATTTATTATATTTTGAGGACAATTTCCAGTGTATTTTTTTCAAACTGTCACCATACATATATTCACGTATGTCCTGAATTTCAGAATGCCCGGTATTTTTCTTCCGTGAAAGGAATTCATTCTCTGAAATCCTCATATATGGAATCTCCAACTCCTCCAGGGAAAGAATACGTGGGTATACTCTTATAAACTTTGTTTCACCTGGTCTGTACCGGATTGATACAAGATTTAGAAAGTCCCTGATTTCAATAGCGGATATTCCTATATTATATTTCCCTCTGTACAAAATTGGCACGCTGAAGCAAAACTCCTGATAACTGAACGGTTTTAATGCAAGACGCTCTGTTTTCATTCCACGAATCAACATCTGACCTTCCATATGCATATATACCGTGAAATACGGTATATAAAACGGAGTAACATTATGGATCTTCAAAGTGTAATCCAGAATCTCCCCTTTCTGGAATTCCCGTTTCTCAAGGTTTTCACTATATTTAAAGGTGCTGTATACAATAAGAACATAAACAAATGATATAGCCGGCAGCACAAGTATAATATAAAAAAGAGCATAAGGAAGAAAACCACCGTCAAAATAAATGTAGACAAAAGAAAAAAACAATATAAAAAGGTAACTTAGCCTGCTTCTGTTCATTGTCTGCCTCCGGTTAAGACGCTTTTACTTTTACAGCCGGCACAATGGATTCTGTTAATGGGTTTAACACCGCACTAGTAGCCTGTAAAGTTGGAATTTAGGGTTTGCAGGCCACAACATCAAGGAAGTGGATTTGTAAAGCTTTGAATAACGAGTATAAATTTGAAGCTTTACAAACCACTAGGAGCCTTAGACAAAAGTCTGTTTTTAGTAAATACAACCACTAGATATGGTAGTATGCATAAGATTATAATACAACATATGCCGAGCTAACATATCATTTTTTTACTTTTGTCCAAGGCTCCTAGGAAGGAACTCTTATTTTACTCAGTAATTCCGACAAGACATTCTCCGGGGTGATTTTTCTGATACGCGCTTCCTGTTTTAAGATCATGCGATGAGACAGAACAGGAATAACCAGATTTTTTACATCATCCGGTGTCACATAATCCCTGTCCTGATACAGGGCAAGAGCCTGTGAAGCACGCATCAGATAAAGAGATGCCCTGGGGCTGCATCCTAAAAGAACATGCTCCTGTTTCCGGGTGCTTTGTACAATATCAACAATGTAATCGCCTATTATTCTTTCCATGTGAACCCTTTTAACCTGCCTGCGAAGTTCAATAATCTCTTCACCGTCGGCTACGGCTACCAATTCATGTAAAGGATTTTTTCCCTGGAAACGGAAAAGAATATCGACTTCATTGTCTTTCGGCGGATAACCCATCGTTATCTTCATCAGGAACCTGTCCAGCTGAGCTTCGGGCAGCGGATATGTTCCCATATATTCCACCGGGTTTTGCGTAGCGATAACCATAAAGGGATCAGGAACCTCATAGGCAACTCCGTCAACGGTTACCTGCCTTTCCTCCATAACCTCAAGCATGCTGGCCTGGGTTTTAGGAGATGTCCTGTTTATTTCATCCGCCAGAATGATATGGCTCATTATGCTTCCCTGTCTGTATTCAAATTCGGACGTTTTGGGATTAAACATAGAAAAACCGGTAATATCTGAAGGCAGTATATCAGGTGTGAACTGGATTCTGTTAAAGGAAACCCCTATAGACCGGGCTAGGGCATATGCCATTGTTGTCTTGCCGATTCCCGGAACATCCTCTATCAAAACATGGCCGCCTGCCGCAAGACATACCACCATTAATTTTTCAGCAGTATTCTGTCCTACCATGACTTTCCCCATATTATCAACAATGCGCTGCATAACAGTCTTGTTTTTCATCGCCAATTCCTCCGTTTTCGCTTGTATTCTTTCCTTACCCGGTATTATGTTTTATGTTAGTGATAATTAAACTGTTTTATCACCTGTTTGTAATACAAAATAACTTATGGATGATTCATCATCTATAAAACCATTTTACCTCTAGTATTTTTTAAAAGCATCGGTAAAATTTGACGAAAAAGAAAACATTTTTTTGTTTCAAAAATAAAACAAAAGTTTCTATGTCAAACCTTGATTCGCTGTGTTAACCTCTTAAAACATCAAACCATCAGACGTCCGACAATCTCTTTAAAATGCAAGCCGCGTTCCATAAAATTCGGATACATATCAAAGCTGGCGCTTGCCGGAGACAATAAAACAGTATCACTTTCCCGGGCCAGGCTGAATGCCTCTTGAACCGCTTCTTCCATGTTTCGGGCATGTATTACTGGCATCGGATTTCCCCCGCATTTCATGAGTTGCTTAAGGTATGCGGCTTCAATTTTGTCTGCGGTGTCCCCCAGTAATACTATTGCTTTTACATAATTCTGAATGGTTTCACCCAATTCATCATATGAAAGCTTTTTATCATATCCACCGGCAATCAATATAACCTCCCCTTTAAAAGCTTTCAAACTTGCGGTTGTTCTGGTTGGGCTAGTGGCGATGGAATCATTGAAAAAGGAAATCCCGTTAACTTTTCTGACAAATTCGGTCCGATGCTCCACACCGCTGAAGCTTTTACCGATGTGTTGTATCGCTCCTAGTGTCACCTCAGGTATTACCGCCGATACCGCAGCCATAAAATTTTCCACATTGTGCATACCCGGAAGCTTGATATCCGCAACAGGCATAATGGCAAGCTCATCCTCCCTGTTCCTGAAAACAACGCAATTATTTCTTATATACGCCCCTGTTATTCCTTCTTCCCTTGTACTGAAAAGAACGGGGCGCCCCTTAACTTCAGGTATAAAGCCCCTTGTGACGGGATTATCATAGTTTAAAACTACTCTGCCGGATTCATTTTGAAAGCGAAAGATATTTTTTTTCGCATCAATATATTCTTCCATTGATTTATGAATATCCAGATGATTCGGTGAAAC
>CAZSVI010000122.1:0-11076 GCA_964610205.1 uncultured Oscillospiraceae bacterium | reverse complement strand
CCGCAATACTTGTACTGTCCGAGAGCAGCGTCCTCTTCCTGTCTGAGCTGAGCGTCGCCCAGGGCGAGCCTTCATCATGCTCAAGGATAAACTCTCCCGGTCTTAGGTCTCCTGCCTTCGAAATCACTCTTTTCAGCTTTTTGTCGTATATGGATAAGATTCCATGGTCATCCGCCGTGATCCTGAAACGCCCGTTCTGTATTTCAGGAATATCAGCATGCAGCTGCTCATCAGGAAATACATGCTTTTTTTTCATATGAAGCTTTACGGATGAATATGGCGGAATGTCTCTTGCCAGGATAACGGCGGTACAATTTCCGTCACAGTCCTCTTCCCTGTCAACAAGCACTGCATCCGCGCCATTGCCGCCGCTTATTTCAATATCATTATATCCCTTCTCAAGCTTTGCCCTGACCAATCCGCACCCTTTGCTTCCCGTCAGGTTAACAACGGATATCACTCCAGCTTCATCAGATGTAAGCATTTTCATCATATTATCAAACAATACGGCGGTATCATCATCAATTTGACGCCATACATCCTCAATTTCACTATATGCGGCGTCAATATGCGTTCCCGTAACAGCATCATGGAACATTGTAAACAACAGCTTGTTCCGTATGTTATGAATTTCCCGGCAAGGATACCGATAGCCTTTCACCGCTGACATCACTGCAAGAGCCTGAAGTGCCAGGAAAGCATATTCCTGCCTTCTGAGGTTCTGCTTGGTCCTGATGCGTGTTACATAGCATCCCGTATGCTTTGGATTGAGTTCGGGGCTGTCATGAATAAGCTTTTCATCAGGATTGTCCGCACATTCAAGCAGTTCAGAAATATAGGGCAGTGCTTCCTCCTGAATAGCAAATCTCGGATTGCAGACGCTTTTCAATTCCTCAACCGCACCAAACACAGAAGAATCAGTAATAATCTCTTCTCCTCCCGCCGTCACAAATCCGTATTTATATACTCCAAAATCAGTCTCATCTACTTTAATCGATTTCCGGAAAATATCGTCTTCATTTTTTTCTATCCCACGCCCACCGCATGAAGAACAGGTTTTGCCTTCCACCCGGCCGCTGCCCCTGCATGGATGACAGGGCGGATACTTTGACGAGTGCCCGATTATCCCGGCTGACGGAAATCCTCCATGAAGCACTGCACTGCCGTCAAGTCCCTTCCAGTACAAGCCTTTTGGAAATGCATAGGATAGATGCCAGACCCATTTCATTCCACATCCGCGTAAAATCTGCGGCAGTTGGGCGGAATTTCCAAAGGCATCCATGCGGCATGCCATATGCGTTTTCTGTCCGAGGACATCCTCCGCCCATAATATTCCCGAAGTAAAATTTTGCACTATACTCTCGCCAAGAACCATGTTGCTGTCTATAATATTGTCTCCGCAGCCTGGTATATACAACTTTCCCTGCTCTATCAACAGCCTGAGCTCTTCTGTTTTCTCAGGATGCCGCTTGAGAAATTTCCTGGCAACAGCCGCGCATTCAATCTGGAACTTATACCCGGGTACTCTTTTAACCATCTCAAGATTATCAGTTATGTAGTATTCCTGCAAATCCGCATATGATATGACGGTTTCTCCTTTGAACTCAAACCGCCTGTCAAAGCACCGCCTCCATGTGAGGTCAAAGTGATTGCACACAATAATCAGAGCTTCAGGCTTATCAGATTGTCCGGCCATTACATCCCTCCGTTCCATACAATTGCATATATATATGGGCAGTCCGGCATTTCAGCTTTCGGACTGCCCACATGAAGAATCAGGTGTCTGCTATTTCGTCTTCAGCCATTCCTGGTACTGCCTGTTGCACTCATCAAGCAACTCCTGGTACCCTGCGGCATTCATTTTATCTCTTATTGCTTCAATTGTTTCATCCACATCATCTACCAGTCCAAGCGTTAATAAAGTGTATTCAGTCAATTCAACAGTATTAACTCTTGAGACAATTTCCGCAACAGGTTCAGTGTCAAATATAAATCCAAGGGACTCGTACGCATAACAGTTGCTATTGAATTCCTTGTATTTCTCCCATTTCTGTGGATCCTCATTGACAAACAGATAGTTCAGGAATTGATCCCCGATAGTCCACGATACACCGGGATTCCAGCCTGATTTTGTTCCGCCTTCCGTTCCCGGAGCCCAATCGATGGAGTTTTCCCCTGCTTTTACATAATGTAAGTCTTCTATTCCCCAGTTCAGCAGATTAACAAGATACTTATCATGATAGAACATATCATAAAACTGAAGAACGCGCTCCGGATTTTTTGATGCAGTTGATATTGCCATCATAGAGCCTGACAAATCCGCATTTCGACTGTGAGTGGGAGAAATTACCCGCTGTACCCATTCAACATTGGTAGTAAGGGATACCTCGTCGTCCTTTCCGGGCTTTAGCTGCTCATGCCAGCAGAAGACTCTTCCTGCATTAAGGTCCGGCCATTTATCATTAATCGTAACCGCATCGCCTCTTACAAAACCCATATCCGCAATTTGCTTGGCGGTATAAAAAATCTCCCGTACTTCAGGCACATCCAATCTATAAGAAGCCTCTTCATGCTTACCCGGTGCAGCCGGATTAAAACCGCCAAGCCGGAGATTGGAAATTTCATTATAATACTGTCCAAGAATACCGGAGTTATCCGCCTTACTGGTTGCTATCGGGAGTATGTCCGGTTCGTTAGCCTTTATTATTTCAAGCCAGGGTATGATATCTTCATACTTGTTTATGTCATTAATATCCAGATTATACTTGTCAAGAAGCTCCTTTTTGAAAAGAACGCCCGCATTAGCTCCTTTTTCCTTGTTGCAAGCCAGATGGTACAGCCTTCCGTCTACCTTGGGCCCTTCAATAAACGCTCCTTCAAGAACCCTCTTGGCGTTGGGAGCGTATTCGTCTATCATATCGGTTATGTCCACTACCCATCCGCCTTTTGCCATTTCAAGATAATTCATGGCCCATCCGCATGAGAAGAAAAGATCAACATCCCCACCGGACGAAATAATGACTCTCATCCTGTTGTTGTACTCTCCCCAGGGGAACTGATAGAGCCTTACCGACACATTGAGCTTATCATCAACATATTCGTTCAGCGCCTGCTCAATAAGAGGGAGATCGGTCTGGTGTCCCTGCGCATTTCCCGTATACCAGTTAATCGTAACACGGTCAGGCTTTGCCGTTTCCGTTCCAGCAGCAGTACTCCCGGGCTTGTCTGTTGCATCCGCTGCCTTATCAATATTTGTACAGCCCGCGAAGATAAGAGATACTGCCATAACAACGACAATAATCATGCATAAGCGTTTTAATACATTTTTCACAAAAATACCTCCTCTAAATTTGTTAATTTATCAAAGCCCCGGAACAACGCTTTTTAAGTATCATACCCTCCTTTTCCACTATATTTGCAATTATACCTGCAATTCAATAACAAAGCACTACTCCCGGTGTAATGATTTAATAAGAAATCCATATTTTTAATGCTAGCCTTTTACAGCGCCGATAGTAAGCCCTCTTATAAAATACCTCTGCAAAAACGGGTATGCCAGAACAATAGGACCCATGGCAAAAATACACATTGCCATCCTTACGCTTTCAGTGGGCATGCGGGCAAGCTCCAATGTGGTACTTGACGCTCCCGCAGAGGAAAGCCCCAAATTCGCCAGATACGTCGCGCTTCTGATTACCTTGGTCATGGCATATTGCAGGTTAATCCACCTATTGTCGTCTATCAGCATGGTCGGAAGCCACCAATCATTCCAGTACTGAATGGAAATAAACAACCCCAGGGTAGCCATGACAGGCAAGGAAAGCGGATATACAATTGAAAGCAATACCCTTAATTCGCTCGCGCCATCCAATTTGGCAGATTCTATCAGAGAATCACTTATCGTTGATTTGAAAAATGTTCTCATTATAATTACGTTGAATGGCGCAACAAGGTAAGGTACAACCAGTGCCCAGAATGTATTCCTCAGTCCCAGGACCTGTGTGCAGATAATATACCAGGGTACCATTCCGCCATTAAACAACGTAGTGAAATAAAGTATAAATGAGATTTTGTTTCTATATTTTAATGTGTTCCTGGAAAGAGGATACGCAAGAAGGGATACAAGCAGCAGGTGCAAAGCAGGTCCCACAAGAATAACAAGTATTGAATTAAGATAAACGCGAAGTATCGTGGAGGTATCCGTCAATAAAACTCTGTAAGCCGCAAATGATATTTTTTTTGGAAAATATGAATAGCCGTAATAGCTTATAGAGTTACTGTCGGATATTGAAATCATGAATACCAGTATAATCGAAGCCAGGCAAATAAACGAATATCCGCCAAGCAGCATGTTAAATAATATATTCCATCTTTGGGACAGCTTATTTATTCCTGTATGTTTTGCCATTTTATTCCTCCTAGAACAATGCTTTTTGACTGTCGATTTTTTTTACAATAAAATTTGTAGCCGAAACCAGAGTAAGACCGACAAGCGACTTAAAAAACCCGGCGGCGGTCGATACCATCATATCCCCTCCGGCCTGAGCGCCTCTTAACGACCTGTAAATATACATATCAACAACACTGGTAGTTTTGAGCACAAATTCAGATTCCAGGGGTATATTGAAAAACAGGCCGAAATCAGCCGCCAATATGTTTCCCAGATTTAAAATGAGTAAAATTATTATTACATGCGAAATAAGCGGTATAGTGACTTTTGTGGCCAATTGCAGCCTGTTTGCCCCATCAATTATCGCCGCTTCATAATACTCTGGATCTATGCCCACTATTGCAGCCAGGTATATTATGCTTGCATATCCCGTGTATTTGAGGGTATTAGCGAAAAACAAAATGAACGGCCAGTATCCGGGCTCCATATACCACTTAATAGGTTCTATACCCAGGTATTGAAATACTGTCTTGTTTAAAAAACCGTTCTCCACGCTGAGAAAGGCAAAAACCACATAACTTAATACAACCCATGAAAGAAAGAAGGGGAGCAGCATAATGCTCTGGTAAATCTTAGACAGATATCTGTTTCTGATTTCATTCAGTAAAAGGGCAATCAATACGGATATAACAAGACCCAGCAAAATAAATGATAACTGGTAGAGCACTGTATTGCGCAGGGAATACATAAAATCAGGGTCATGTAAAAATCTCCTGAAGTATTTAAACCCGACCCATTTGCTTTTAATTATATTAATAAAAAAGTTGTTCGCATAATTCCTGTAGTCTTTAAACCCGACTAAAATACCGACCATGGGAAGATAGCATAAAAGAAAAACAAAAACGAGCCCGGGTATAGTCATGATATACAGGGAATAATTTTTTACGAATTCATGAAAAAAAGGATTCTTAATCTTTTTCTTTATAAAAGATGTCCCTTCGTTTTTTGTAAAACAGGTTAATCTCATTGTAAAGTACCTCCGGCATTTATTAAAAGCAAACGAATACAATTGCATTGTAAAACAATATGCAAAATACTTGAACTGCAAAATCCTGATATTTATCAGATAACGAACTATAATACGCAGTGATATATCAGATCTTTGGATATATGCGCACTCGTCTTGAAAAAAAGATTAAAATGATTTAGAATAGAAGTGAAGTAAACAATTAAAGTTAACGCACTTTGTATTATATGACCCTTGTATAAAAAAGTATACCCAGACGTGTTATGCGCTTATTTTGCGTCTTTACTTTACTTATTCTTAACTTATAATTATTAGTTTTTATTTGGGCGCAGTAATTCTTAGGGAGGGTTCAGTTCGTGGATAAAAAAGCAACTCAAGATAATCGAAAGGTACTTTCTTTCCTCGTAAAATACATTATTATATCAATAATAACCATCGCCCTCATATTATCAATCATATTTTTTACTATATACAGGCGTTTCGAAATTTCACGTATAACGGACACCTCAATCAGGAATCTATCTCAGCTTGGTTTAAGCTGCAACTCATTGTTTGATTCCATGTGCAAACTAACGCTGCAAATATACGAGGACAATGATATAAAAAGGCTTGTCAGTAATCCCAACCTTTCGCCGGAAGACACATTAAGAACACACGATAGGCTTATCTATTATGCTTCAGGTATCAGCAGCATTTCTTCCATATATATTTATTACAGGCATTCTGATACTTTTTATACAACCCTGGCCGGATACCCAAGAGTTACACGTCTTGATTTTTTTGATGTATCGGCTGCCGATATCGTCAATACTGCCGGGAATGTACGCTCCCTGTATCCCATCCCGAGAAAAGTGGTGCTGTCCTATATGCCTGATGTGCCCGGCAATGACATAAACATCTATTCCCTCGTATATTTCGGTTCGCCTGCGGCCGCCGCCAGAGGGAACTACGAAAAAGCCGTATTTCTTAATATTTCGGAAGAATGGATTAAGGAATCGATAGAATTATGGAATACCGATATGGAAGGAAGCATATACATTGTAAACAATGAAGGTCTTCTGGTAAGCAGCCTCAATAAAGGCGTTTTTCTCCAGGATATATCAGGTGACTCTTTCAACACAAGGATTCTAAATGAGGACAATGAATCCGGCTATTTTGTGGATAATATCTCCGGAACCAAATCGTTTATAACATATGTATACGCTAAAACCCCGGAGTGGTATTTTATAAGAATAATCCCGTTTAACAGAATTTACGCCAATATCGCAAAAGTCGGATTACTGATTACTGTCATATTTTTACTGGATATTTTAATAGGCTTCATACTCTCTATTCAAATAACAAAAAATGCTGAAAATTCCATTAACCGAATTATAGATGGTTTAAAAAAGGAAATTGAGGAAAACAAAACCGAATTAAGCAAACAGAAAGAAGAGTACTTGTACAGGTGCCTTAACGGGAACGAATCGACATCCCAGGATAAGATTGAAAAGGCCTTTAAAAAGTATGCCGTTAATCTTTCATATATGCAGAATATTATTATTGTAATGTTTGGCATTGATCACTACTACGATTTTTGCGAGAGTTGCGAAAGCTATGACAGAAGTATCTTAAGACAGGCAATTATGGGCATCGCATCACAGGAATTTAAAAAAAAATTTACCAATGAAGCGGTAGACATGGGGAATGACCACATCGTTTTTATTATAAATTATTCCGAATCTTTAAAGAATTACATAAACGAAATAAATAGTATGGTAACAACCATTCAAAACCTTGCTATGAAAGATTTTAAGCTGTCATTATCCGCAACGCTGTCTTCCCCGGGATATACCTTCTGTGACATAAACCTGTTATACACGGAAATCAGACAGGCGTTTAACTACAGGCTCTTTTACGGTCATGGCTGCATTATCCATGCCCGGAACATTAAGAAACTGGAAATTAAAGAATATGTCTATCCCATAAGAAAAGAAAAAATGCTCTTTGACGCCCTGATGCTGAATAAGACAGAAAAAGCAAAGCAAATTCTGAAAGAGATTTTTTCGTCTACGTTTGACTATCCTTACACCGTTTTAAATTCCATGTTGTTACGCCTGACATCATCAATAAGCGACACTTTTACAAACATAGAGAGTATAAGCGCATTTTCAATAGATTATAGCTTTAACTCTTTTATGTCAATACTTAATCGTTATGAAACCCTTGAAGAAATTAGAATTAAATTTAATGAGATGTTTGACCATATCTCCTTAATCCTTAATAAGAAAAAAGATTCAAAATATGAAATTTTAATAAGCAAAGTATATGATGTCATCAATCAACGTTATTATGATGAAAACCTCTGCATCAACAGTATTGCCGACGAAATCGGTTTATCATCGGACTATCTAGGAAAATTATTCAAAACATATACTTCAAAATCGGTTTCTGACTGCATAAACCAGGTAAGGATGAAAAAAGCATCCGGATTGCTTGAAAAATCAAATATGCCTATTAGCATAGTATCCGAAAAGGTAGGATTCCTGAACAGCAATTATTTTTATATGGTATTCAAAAAGACTTTTGGTACAACACCCTCCGACTACAGGCAAAAAGCGAGAAACAATTCTGTTTAAAGCTTGGTTTACTCTTATTGTTTCGAGATTTTTACAATAAGCAGCTTTCTCATCGAGAGAGTAATTCGATGTTTAGCAGCTTGGCCAGTGTGCTTTTTCCGGAGCTGTTTTGCCCTACAACTGAGATCAGTTCGCCTTATACACTTATGTTATTATCTTCCGTAATTTCTATTGTTCGCATAAATACAATTTTGAGATATATACAATATTTAGTATTGCAGTTACTCTCAACCAATTGTGTTCTGCAATGACCTCCGGAATATATATCCTGCAGTTTTTATGTAACTCCCTGTTCTCTGAATACTTCAATCATTGCCAATATGTTTTCAGGAGGCACATCCTGGGGCACGGCGTGTGTGGGAGCTGCAATATAGCCTCCTCCCCTGCCCAGTACTTCCATAATCTCTCTGGTTTTTGTTTTTATTTCCCCGGGAGAGGCGAAAGGCAGCAGGCGTTGAGTGCTGATTCCGCCCCAGAAGGAAAGCTCTTTCCCGAATTGCTTTTTAACAGCTCGTATGTCATATATTTCCGGTTGAAAGGTCTGGTATACATCCAGGCCAATCTCAACCAGGTCAGGGAAAATATCCAGAATATCCCCGCAGGAATGCTGAATTACAAACAGACCTGCGGATTTTACTCTATCATACATCCTTGCCATGCAAGGCTTTATAAATTCACGCCATAGTTTTGGACCCATAATAAGTCCCTTCTGCTGTCCCCAATCATCTCCAAAGCAAAAACCGTCAATATCGTAACGCAAAGCAATTTCTATAATTTTTAGATTGAACTCGCAGATAGCATCAAGCAGGGCATGGGCAAAATTTGGCTCAAGCAGCATGTCACCAAGAAAATTCTCCATCCCGCGCAGTGTCCATGCCCGTTCAAACATGGAAAACCCAATTGACCCTATTTTAAAAGTATCCTCATCATTATTTGTCATATCACGAAATAACTTCTCCAAAACATCCGTCCTTAATTCCGGCATCCGTATAAGTGCAGTGTCAGCTTCATGAATTGCAGTACCGTCAATAACCCCGATATCCTTGTCGCATCCATTCCGGTTCCACCTAACCCCAAAATCATCAATGAAGTATCCCGGACACCCCGGTTCCTCCGCAAGAAAACCATCATAATACACTGCGCTTATGTGGTTCCCTATATTCTCCAGAAAATTCATCTGCCCTGTATATTCCTTCATATTACATAACTGCTGCTGTGTAAAATTAATATTATAAGGAATAAAATCCGTCTCCTTATGCCTTAACGCTTGAGTAACCCTTTCGCATCTTGTCATATCCATATCCTCACATTATGTATTTCATAGTTTCAATTGTCAGCCATTTTCCTGGTAATCATTTTTTTAATCCTTTGATACTTCCATATTTATGATGCTTCCTTCCCTCATTTCATCCCACGTTATTCTTTTCCCTTTAATTATTCTTCCATCAATATAAAGGCTTTTAAGGCAATCTCCATAGCCGCGTGTTTTTATAGTAAAAGTTTTTCCCATAAGCCTTATGTCAATTTCCACACACCCGAGCTCTCCCGGAATATGCGGGTTAAAAGCCAAACCTTTAAAATCCGGTCTAATACCTATAATGCCCGTATAAATTGACCACAAAATAGCGCCGCCGTCCGACAGGTAAGGTTCAGTCCCCGCTCCTGACGCACCCGTCGCGTCAATCCATGTATACGCGTTCTTACCGGTATATTCAAGGCGTGGATTTGAAAAAACAGTCTTTGTTCTGCACCAGTCAAGCAACGGCGTACCGGAAAGCCTATCCTTTCTCCACTGCTCCATAATATCCCTTAGCATAACCCATGCGCATTCACTGCCTTTCGCTTCCGCGCGCGCATACAATTCATGTGAAGCAGGTCCAAGCAGTACTCCCCCGTTGAGCCATAAACCAAACTCCGCGTCTCCTTTGAATGTTCCATCATTAATCGGTTCAAGATTCATGCCACCGGCAAAAATGAGGTGGTGATTGGGATGGGAGAGAAAACTTTCCATAATTCTTTCCGCTTTAGCCCCCGTTGCAATACCACAGGATATTGCCGGAAAATTGACGTATGTGTACCACGCATCGTGAGAATTTCCATTCACATCTATCCAGCCAACATACCTTCCGGTATTTTCGTCCCACAGTTGTTCATTGAAAGCTTTTTTAATACTTTCCACTTTTTCATCAAAAAATACCGTATCTGATTTTATTTTCAGAGATCCGGATAAATCAGCCATTCTCTTGAAAGCACAGTATGAGGCTATATTGAGATATGCGTCTTTGTGTCCGATACTCAGATTATCATTATATGATGACGCGGGAGAACCCGGTGTTCCCGGCAGCGGGTTTTCCAGCAAGCCGTCTCCGTCCGTATCAAGCCTGTACAGGGGAAGCAAAAGTGATTTGAGGTCGGAATATATATTCCGGGCAAATTCCATATCCCCTGTTTTTAATATGTAGTATGTGCAACAGTATACAAACAGTGCATTCCCTGAATATGCGCTGACTTCATGAGAAATGTGACCGCATGCATCCTGCCACACGCCTGAATCCATGAGGACAACCAATCTCTCCTCACTAATGCGCCCTTCCTTCAATGTTCTCAGTATTTGCCTGCCCCATCTCTCTTCCATGTTTCCCTGTTGCTTTGACCATGATATCCTGTCGGTAACCATATAACCCTTCATTATTAGTTCTATTGCCATAGGTGAATAAGCATGCCTGTAAGGATTGTTTCCAAATATTTCATGATCACAGGCAACGGCAGAAAGAAGGTATCCGTCAAAAAATCCCGGAACAAATTCATTTAATGCCGGATTTTCTGAAAAAAACCTGACCGGAGCATTACTTCCCTGAGGAAAAGCTTCCAATTCAAGCGTCCATGAATATTTACCCTTGTTAAGGGTTACAGGCTTACCATTAAAAAAATGTGAGCTTATGCCGAATAAAACATGCGCGCTGTAATTCTGCTCAATATGGTAAAACCCATTCTCCAGAGATATGCGCAAGTCAGGGTATGTCGGCGAGGCATGTATAAAG
>CAZSVI010000121.1:0-11119 GCA_964610205.1 uncultured Oscillospiraceae bacterium | reverse complement strand
AAAAGTAAGACCTGCCTTTGTGTTCACATGCACCTGGTTTATGCCGTCAATGGTATACTCAACAGGATCTTCTACGGTTACTATGTTCTTTTCAACCGAATTCAATTCGTTTAAAAGCGTGTAAAGGGTTGTGGTTTTTCCGCTTCCGGTGGGACCCGTCAACAGAATGATCCCATAGGGTATTTTAATTATTCTGTCCATCAGTTCGTTTTCCCTGTCGGTAAAGCCAAGTACATTTCTGGTGAAAACAAAACTGCTTCTGTCAAGAATTCTGATGACTATTTTTTCTCCGTAAACTGTTGGGAGTGACGAAACACGAAAATCATATACGTTTCCGTTAATCCGCAATTCTATTCTTCCATCCTGGGGAAGCCTTTTTTCAGCTATATTCATTCCTGCTATTATTTTTATTCTTGTTGAAACAGCGGAATAGGTATTCTGCGGGATCTTTATGCTCTCTGAAAGTACGCCGTCAACCCTGTATCGGACAGTAACAAGGGTTTCAAATGGCTCTATATGTATATCGCTTGCCTTAACCATAATCGCCTGGTTTATGATGGAATTTGTAAGCCTCACAGCCGGCGCGTTCTGAACATCGTTCATAAGGGACGGATCAATTTCTTCATTTATAATAACAGTGTATTCTTTTTTCAAATCCTCGATTGCCCTGTCGGTAGCCTGTTTTGTGAAATACATCTCAATAGCCTTTTCTATGGACTTTTTACCGGTAATCCACGGCTCAACTTTTTTCTTTGTAATAAAGCTGATATCATCAATGGCCAAGACATTCAGCGGATCACTCATGGCAACAAAAACAGTACCGTTTTTTGTAAAAATGGGTATCAGATGGTGTTTTTTCGCGACTTCCTTAGGAATGCTTCTTGCAATATCAGGATCTATATATACTTTTTCAAGATCCACTTTTTTAATGGAAAGTTGATTTGATAACGTATCTATTATCTCTTCTTCAGACAGGAACCCGAGCTCAACAATAGCCTCTCCAAGCTTGATTCTCTTACTTTTATGCAGTTTTACAGCCTGCTCAAGCTGTTCCGTTGTAAGAATGCGCGCATCTACAAGGATTTCACCAAGCTTTTTTTTTGCATCTCTCATCCTGTTTTAACCCCATTAATTTTTTGTATTGCGTATCTCTCTCTCTTTAATAAACAAAACATAATGTTTTGAAGGGTTTATACCGGTTAATCAAATAAATATAGTTTAAATAATTACTTTACATAATGTAACCGACAGCTATATTAAAAATAGCATTAATACTACAACATGTCAATAAAACATAGTCGAATTATGTTGACATCTGTGACATAATATCTTATACCCACTGCATATAGCCGATAAACAAAAACTATTTAATTTAATTGAATTGAGAAGTTACAGCCTGCCCAAATACCAAAGAAGTATCTCATTTCCGAAGAGCAGGGAAAGAAATGTTCCCGCGACGATGAAAGGCCCGAAGGGAATCTGGCTTTTTCTTTTTTTCAGGCCGGTCATAATTAAGAAGAGACCGGTTATTCCTCCTATGAAAACCGAGAATACAAGAGAGAGAATTCCAAGCTTCATTCCAAGAAACAAACCGATGGGAAGGTACAATTTGACATCCCCCATTCCCATGGCATCACCCTTATAAACAAGCATACCTAAAAGGGCTACTAAAAACAGGAAACCCGATGTTGTTACCATGCCCAGAAGAGGTGAATACCAGGCCGCGTTTCCGAGAATGGTGTCGTTATAAAAGAAACGGACTGTGAAAAGGGCAAATCCCCCGGCCAGTCCCAGGATAATAAGGCCGTTCGGGATAATCATATGTTTCAGGTCTATAAAAAACACAATTAAAAGAATGGACACAAAATAGATTGAAAATAGCAGTTCCAATGAGAGTTTGAATTTCAAAAACAGTATAACGAAAAGAAGGCCGGTAATCAGTTCAACAAGAGGATATTGCCAAGAAATGGGAGTTTTACAGTAACGGCATTTTCCCTTTAAAAGGAGAAAACTGAACACCGGAATCAAATCCGCCGGTTTCAGCGTTGTACCGCAGGCTCCGCAGGCGGAACGCGGTTTAACGATGGATTTATTTTCCGGAACCCTATATATAACAACATTAAAAAAGGAACCGAAAACAAGTCCTGTCATAAACAAAAAAATGATAAAAAAAACATCCATGTCATTAACTCCAATCAACTTTTTTATCACACGTTGGATCTGGCGTTCACTCATAGCCAGATTCGTACCGAGTTCTTTTGTAGTAATCTCCGGGTTTTCTTCTATCAGCTTTAAAATTTCTACGACATTATTTACGACATTTACGACATGCGCGTTGTCGGGCAGCTTACTCCGGATAATTCGATCTTCTGGTGCAGTAAACTTCAGGTTTTTGGGCATCTTCCGGGATGATTCATGTTGGGTGCCTCCGGGAAAGAAACCACATATTTATTGTCTTTCGCTGCAGTATTAGCCGCTATTTTTTAACCTTATATAATTCATCGGATTTTGGAGCCGGGATCATAACACCGCCTGATTCAGTCATTAACAGACGGCTTTTCTTTTCGGTCATTTTCCCGATAACCTTTGCGGGGATACCTTCGTTCAACAGCTTATCCGTCAGGACAGGCCCCTGTGGAACGGAGATTAACATGGCGCCGCTGGATATCAGCTTTAACGGATTGATGTTAAAATAGCCGCATATTTGTTTTGTTTCATCCAGTATCGGAATTGAGTGTTTTTCTATCTGCGCTCCGCAGCCGCTTGCGTCACACATTTCCCAAACCGCGCCCAGAACGCCTCCCTCGGTTACATCATGCATTGCGTGAACACCGTGTTTTGAGGCGATCAAACCTTCCTTGACAACACTGATTTGATAAATGAGTTTTTTCGCGTTAATGACAAGCTGGCTGCCAAAGGTATGGGCCAAATCCTTCTGATGATCATAGGCCAGAATGGACGTACCTTCCAGACCGGCATATTTGGTAAGGATAATATCATCGCCCGGTTTGGCTCCTGAAGTATAAACAATATTTCTATTCTGGGTTTTACCGACAGCGGTAATCGTAATCACAAAGCGATTCACCGCGTCGGTTACTTCGGTATGGCCGCCGATAATATCAACTTTGGCGGAAAACGCGGTATTCGCAAGCTGTTTGAATACTTTCTCCACATTTTCAAGTGTCGCTTCAGGCGGTATAAGCATCGTAACCATTATTCCGACAGGCTCCGCCCCGCTTGCGGCTATATCGTTGCAGGCCACATGAACGGCAATGGTTCCAATTTCACTGTCTGTTCCCGTAATGGGATCGGAGGTTATGACGCAGATTTCATTCTCAAAATCTATTGCCCCACAATCTTCACCCACTGCGGGTTTTACGAGAATTTCCTTTCTGTTGTTGCGGATTCTGTCCAGTATAATTTTTCTTAATACATCATTCGGAAGCTTTCCAATTTCCATAAAACGCTCCTGCCGGCAACAGCCGGAATATAACTAGATTTTTCGCTTCGCGTGGCTTATTATTTCCTACATTATAACATATTTCGGATCGGAATTAAAATTTATGTAACGGAATTAAAAAGCACCTTTTTAAAAGTGCTTTTCTAAGTGAATTCGTTCAGCTAAAGCTGAACATCGGAACTTCGGTGGGAAACTCTACCCCCACCGAAGCGGGAACAAAGGTGCGTACCCACCGGAACGCACCACAAGCTTCTGCCCGTTAACAAGGAACCCCCACTTATAGGAAGTGGGGGTCTTAGAAATTTGATAAGCAGGGGTTTTATACTTATCCGTTTATCGATTTCTTTATGAATTATTTGCCCTTGTTTTTCGAGTTTCCATACTTATTGCCGTTGTTATTCTTCCCGTCGTCATCGTCGTCTTCACCGTTAAAGAATCTGAACCATTGGTTTACGCTGTTGAACATTTTCAACCCGTTGCGGTTATTATCAAACAGTTTAAAAACTCCCCGTATTCTTTTCAGCTCGCCTTCATTGTATTCATATTTTTTACTCAGGCCATACGGTATGTTATATCCATCCTTGTCATATTGGTCAATGATTATTCTGGCCAATTCGGCCATATCCAGCATATCTACAATACCATCCCCGTTCAGGTCGTATTTTTCCAATGGAGCGGGTATCGGTGTCGGTGTCGGAGTTACAGTTGAAGTTTTCTGAATCACAAGGTTAATTCCTGTAACGGCGGCATTGCCGGTTTCGACTAATGATGCTTCATTATAGTCTGTTTTTGTACCCGACTCACTGTAATATCCTTCTGTTACATATCCTGCAGCACTTGCGACAGAATAGGAAACAGCATAACCAACATTCTTTACGGGAACGGTAAGGCTGTAGTTTACGTAATTTGCATCTTTGGGTATGGTAACAGATTTTTCTATATAGAAATCATCGGAAGCGGCAGACAATGTTCCGCGGTTCAACGCGATTACGGTAACCTGTATTCCGTTGGCGGGCGCGGTTACACCTTCGGGAAGGTACACTCTTCCGCTGATATTTGTAAACGGAAGTGTGGTAAGGTTTATTACGGGGTTATTCGCCACGTCAATCAAGGTATATGTGCCTGCCGAATAAGAAGTCCTGTTAGTGTTATAATAACCTGCTTCACTGTAGCTGCCGTCCGTATATCTGTAGTACAGTTTATACCCTTTTCCGACAGTGTTGAGAGGAACGGTCAGGCTATAGGCCATTTCCTTCTTATTTTTGGGGACGGTCACATCCTTTGTAATGATAATATCATCATCTCGGGTACTGGAATTGTTTCCTTCCTGTACGGCAGTTATCGTATATTTCATATCATTGGAAGGCGCGGTTGTCTGATTGCCGAGAAGTATTTTCCCCGAAATGGTTTTGCCGGGCAGTATTGTAATATTCACATTTCCCGTGTCACCCGCGTTCAGGTTCACCGGCGTCAGTTCGCTTTTTATTGCCGTCGTGCCGTTTTCGGAATAATACCCGAAGGGCGCGTATCCGTTGCCAACAGTATACGAAACGCTGTATTTCGCGTTTGAATTGCCGCTTTTAGGCACCATGATACTATAGGAAATTGATTTTTGGCCTTCTTCGATTTTAAGAACCTGTTTAACCAGAACATCATCATTTTTATTTGATGGTGTCAGGTTATCCGTACTGATACAAAGTGTTACATTAACGCCTCCCGAAGGCGCCGTATTCTGCCCCGGCAGGTAAATTGTGCCTGATAAGGTTGAATTCGCGCTTACCGCAAAAGCGGCTGCCGGTAATAATGAAACCAGCAAGCATGCGACCAGAAAAACGGATAAAATTTTTGACTTTTTCATAGAAACCTCCCCTGTCTCTCCCATTTTTCAACATAATAACAATACTGTACGTCAAGCATATCTCCGGCACTTACGCGCGATAGCGGGAGATATCTTAACCTCGTTAATATATATACGATCCATGGCAGAAAATATCAGGGGTTGAAAACAACTGTCACATATTTGAGACCGTTCCGTAATATTTTTGAAAAGATTTGCTTATGCGCTGTCATCCTTTTTTTTCTTTTTCATTTCCTGTCTGATATTATAAATCTGATCCTGTACATTTTGCAAAAGAACCGGTTTGATTTTATTTTTTTCCTTCGGATTTATGGAAGCTGAAACCAGCTTCCCAAACCAGATCATTGCCTCTTCGTATAATTCAAGCCTTCTGGCCAGTTCTCCTATTATATACATGCAGGAATACTCGTCCAGTTTGCCACTTGACAGGTGCTCGCCGGAATAAGCCTTTTTATAGTATTCAAAGGCAAACTTCAGAAATTTATATTCATCAACCCACTCACCTTTGTAACGGTATAACCAGGCGATTCTAAGGCAAACCTTTCCAAACTCCGACGGAGGAGCGCTTCTTGTCTGAAGATTAAACAGTACGATTCTAAAAGCTTCAAGGGCCTTGTCCATATCCCTTTCACCCGTAAAATCACGGCTTATCCATCGGGTACTGATTTTGTCAAGTACGGTACGCCGGTCATTGCGATCGGTCTCCATAAAAGCACCGCTGTGGGCGGCATAACCGCAATTGCCGCATATCCAGGCTTCATAAAGAATAGGATTCAACGTTTCATAATGGGGACAGAAATCCTCATCCTGGCGCGTAAGCTTTACAAATTTCGAACGGACCTTTGTGATTGAAATGCTTTTTTCACAGATTGGACAGGTAATCGTTGAATTGTATAAAGGGTTTAGTTCAGTCATAATGATAACTCCATTTTCTATATCTTTCAGGGTGAATCTCCTGTGTCTGTCTCATTTACAATATTTGCGGCGGTTGGCGCAACCCTTATTTTCTTCTTCTGAGGCTGATACCTGTCCGTTGATATTTTCTCTGTATTTACAACCTTCCCCGAGGTATCCAGAGTATCCCTGTATACGTCAACACGGTAGCCCGGTTTGGCTTCTCTTATTATTTCTACCACATTCGGCTGCAATGAATCATCAAATTCTGTTTCTATCCCTTCGGGAAGTATTTCCTCAATAACATTGGTCCTTATTCTGAAAGTGGTCTTATTTTCCCGGGCCCTCCCCCATATGGCGATGTAAACCTGGTTATCCACTGTTTTTGCCTCTATAAGAACGGCATAACCGCTGTTGTTTTTAAACTTAAAATCGATATAGCCTTGCGATATTGTGGCATCCCTGCCTATATCAATGTAGGAAAGCGGAATTGAATGGTTTCTTCTTTCCACAATCTCAAGGCCGGACAGAAGCACAGAATTATACATGGTTGAGGTTACCTGGCATATTCCGCCCCCGAGGCCGTCAACCAGTTCATTATTTACTATTATTTTCGCTTCCCTGTATCCGTTCTCTTCGGTTCTTTCACCGAGTATCCTGTCCATGGAGAAAATTTCTCCCGGAAGAAGCAGTTTCAGGTTTATCCTGCCGCATGCCGTTCCGATATTATGGGCTCTTTCCTCATTATTTGTATTGAAAACCGTTTTGTATTCACCCATCCTAAACGTGATCCTGTCAACCATTTGCGTTGTAATATCGGGGGCGATATCAACAACGCAAAGCTCTATATCATCAAAGGTTCTTCCTGAAAGTGACGCGTCTATCCTTTCCATACTCGTTTCAAGATCCAACGCAGCGCCGTTTTTATGTTCTGTTATTTCCATTTTTCCGTTTTGCAGCTTTATAACGGCATTTACAGGTTTTATTTCCATATCCAGTCCGATGCTGTCTAATATTATCCCAGTTTTTTCTTTATTGTAACATATTTTTGGTTCAATATGTAAACCAAGCTTCCCAATTCTTTGGATAACTCTGAACCGCTTGAACAGATTTCCGGATCTCCCCTGCAGGAAAGCCGATTCCAGAGCCCCCGCGTAATCAGGCATATACTCTATATTATCCAATGGAAGCCTGTACTGTCCGAAAGGTGAAAACAAAAGGATTGCTTTTTTGTGAAATGTTCTGTCCGTGCTTTCCGAAAGAATTTGGAAAGCTTCCTCCGTTGTCATTCCTCCCACGTCAAACCCGTCCACAACTATTCCGGAATAGATGGTTTCGGTGTAAACAACTGTGCACATATATACCATTCGGGCAATTAAAGTAAGGAGAATAAGAATGAACAGAAACAAAACCATCCGCTTTAACGGCGGTTTTACTTTATTAACCTTTCCTCTGGATTTTATCAACAACACCATCGTGTATCACCACTATATAGTATGTTGCTGTATATTAATTATTCGATATCTATGACCTCCGTGTCTTCCAGCGCTTTTATAATAAGTGCTTCGGCATCCAGAACCGATTCGAGTGAAATGGTTCTTTCCAGTGAAGGTTTCGTTACGGGATGCTTTGCGACAAAAACCGTACAACAGTCCTCATAGGGAAGAATCGAGGTTTCAAAGGTATCAATTCTTCGGGATATTTCTATTACCTCACTTTTATCCATGCCGATTAACGGCCGGTACACAGGTATAGTCACGGCATTGCCCGTAACCAAAAGGCTTTCCATTGTCTGGCTTGCGACCTGTCCAACAGCTTCACCTGTTATTAATCCGAGGGAGCCGTTTGACCGGGCAATTCTTTCGGCTATTATCATCATAAACCTGCGCATGATGATTGTAAGGTAATCCTGGGGGCAATGCTGATTGATAGCCAGCTGGATATCGGTAAAAGGAACGATGTTCAGCTTCATCCCGAGAGTATATTCCGAAAGGATTTTTGAAAGCTTTATAACCTTATCCTTCGCACGCTCGCTGGTATAGGGATAACTGTAAAAATGAACCGCATCGATCCGAACGCCTCTTTTTGCAATCATCCATCCAGCGACAGGACTGTCGATTCCGCCTGATAATAAAAGAGTGGCGCGTCCGTTGGATCCTACCGGCAATCCCTTTGCTCCGGGGATGATCTCGAAGTAAATATAGGTGAATTCCCGTATTTCAACATGCAGACTAAAATCGGGGCGGACAACATCCACCTTAAGCTCCGGAAATTCGTGCAATATAAGGGCGCCAAGTTCTCTGGATACTTCCATTGAGTTCATGGGAAAACTTTTGTCCCCGCGTTTCGTCTCGACTTTAAAGGTTTTATACGGGATCCTGTTTATGATTTGACGTGTCATCTCCACCGCTTTTTCATAAATGGTTTCCTTTTTGGTCTCTGTTTTCCATACGGGGCTTACCGAAGCAATGCCAAATACTTTTGACAGACGCTTCATGGCTTCGTCAACAGGATAGTTTTCCGCCTCCGGCTCTATATATATCCTGCTTTGTGCTTTTGAGACCTTTATTGGGCCGAAACCATAAAGAACCTTCTTCATGTTTTTCATAAGCCTTCCTTCAAAAGCCGGACGGTTTGACCCTTTAAGGAATATTTCCTCATAACGCACCAGTATTACCGTATTCATATTCATCTCCGATTCTTTCCAATACGCTGAATAAAATTTTAATATTTTATTTTGGGTATTATTTCTTTTATTGCTTCTATAAACCTCAGCGCCTCATCTTCCGTATTCATGCCGGAAAAGCTTAAGCGGACGGCGCCTTCAATGTTTTCCTTCGGCAGTTTCATGGCTGTTAAAACTCTGCTGTGAATATTTTTCCGGGATGAGCAGGCCGAACCGACCGAAACATAAATATTCACAGCCTCCAGATGCTGCATCAGAACCTGCGCCTTAACCCTGGGGAACGCGATATTTACAATACCTTCATAAGCGTCCAGCGGGGAATTTAAAAAGAAATTGTCCCCGCCAAAATGATTTGTCAGCCCTTCGATAATTATACTTTTTAAGCGTTTTACGGCAGTCCTGTTTTTATTAATGTTACGGTGTATGATTTCAGCCGCTTTGGCGAATCCGTGAACAGCGGGTACATTTTCGGTTCCCGAACGCTGCCTGTTCTCCTGGCCTCCCCCATGAATAATCGGAAGCAAACGGACGTTTCTTTTTATATATAACGCGCCGCAACCTTTCGGACCGTGGATTTTATGTGAGCTGAACGACATCAGGTCGGCATCGAGTGCGGATAAATTGATTGGAATTTTTCCATACGCCTGTACCGCGTCAATATGAATAAGCGCGGAGGGATTCTTCCTGCGGATTACCCGTATTAACTCCTCTGTGTTCTGAGTTGCGCCTGTTTCATTATTCAGCATTATAAAGCTTGCGAGTATTGTATTTTCATCTATTTTTTCACCAAGCATATGAGGATCCAGTAAGCCTCGGTTATCGGTCTCCAGATATTCCGCGGAGAAACCCTCGGTCTCAAGATATGAAAAGCATTCGGTTACCGAAGGATGTTCGGCGCCGGAGGTGATAATTTTCTTTCCTCTTTTTTTGTTTGCTCTTGAAGCTCCTTTAATAGCCCAGTTATTTGATTCGGTGCCGCCTGATGTGAAGAAAATTTCTCTTTCGGTAACCCCAAGCGTCCGGGCAATTGTTTCTCTGGCATTTTGCAGAATCTTATCAGCTTCGGCGCCCATTTTATGCAAAGAGGAAGGATTCCCGAAGCATTTGGCATATATGCCGTTCATTTCGTCAAGTACTTCGGGAAATATACATGTTGCAGCGCTGTTATCGAAATAAATGATGTCCCCCAAAACAGAACTCCTTTCCATACTAAACCATCATACGGCATGCATTAATTCTATGTTAATTTTTGCATTGTCTATTATTACAATCGCATACGTTTCATCGTTTTCTCCGCGAGGATCCGATATACTGCCGGGGTTGAGAATAATGTACCCCGAACCGTAAGCAACCTGTGAGATGTGCGTATGACCAAACAGAAGCAATTGAATATTCTCATTGCCGGCTTTAGTATGCAATCTTTCAATACCCCATTTTACTGAATAACGATGCCCATGTGTTAATAGAATACGTTGTCCTTCTATTTCCAGAAGCTTTTCCCCAGGAACATCTCCTATCATGAAATCACTGTTTCCGTATACATATTCAAACCTTAGTTCGGGGTATAAGCAATGAAGCCTGTCCGCGTCTCTGAAATAATCGCCTAAGTGTATAACCATATTTATATCCTGGTGTTTTTTCAGCACTTTTTCAGCAAGAGATGTATCCCCATGCGTATCACTCATTACCAGTATTTTTATCATTTTTAAAAACAACTCCCGTATAACTTAACATATTAAGCTCATTCCTTAACTTTTCCAGAGCTATTGCCCGGTGACTTATTTTATTTTTTGTTTTTTCGGGCAGTTCGGCCATTGTTTTATTATATTCAGGCAGATAAAATATGGGATCGTATCCGAACCCTTCAGTGCCCTGCGGTTTATCGGATATTATTCCTTCAACCGAACCATTGACCGTAAAGCTTTTTTCCTTTGATACAAATGCCATTGAACAAACAAACCTTGCTGTCCGGTAAGGTTTATCGATACCTTTCAGCAGATGTAATATCTTTTTGTTCTTCTCCTCCTGGCCGGATGAATCCCCGGCAAACCTTGCGGTGAATATACCCGGGGCATCGTTCAGAAAATTGACCTCGAGACCGCTGTCATCGGCCAGAACCATACCGTCCGTATGTTCATAAAGGCTCCGGGCCTTCATCATAGCATTTTCACTGAAAGTAGAACCCTTCTCCTCCATTTCCATATCAAAACCGGCATCGGTC
>CAZSVI010000120.1:0-11174 GCA_964610205.1 uncultured Oscillospiraceae bacterium | reverse complement strand
TTTTTCATTTCATATAAGTCTTTACCATCTCCTACTATAATTAATTTAATATTATAGTCTGGAGACAGTAATGATACAGACTTAATAAGTGTTCCTATTCCTCTGTTGGATGTAATTGAGCCATGGTAAAATAAATTAATATAATCATTTTCTTTTTGTTTAGCATTTGTAACGCAAATATTCAGATTAACTCCTGAAGACCAAAAACAATACTTTTCTTTTAGTTTAAATTTAAACGCATCTTCCATTGATTTTTTTATGCGTTCTGTTATAAAAGAATATGAATCCGGTACATTTTTAAATAGATAATTATGTAATTTCCATGAAATTAAATGATTAAATTTCTCCTTTAATGAATGTATATCTACCGGTAGTGTTCTCAAGTCATAATGAATTCTGACTTTTTTAAGCATACGCAAAATTGCATACATCCAAAGTAAAGTATCATGGGTAATAATAATATCATTTCTTTTGCAGTTTTTATAAAGATATACCATAATTTTTATCAGTAAACTTATCCTGTATAAAAAAGGGAAATTTATTCCTTTAAAATATACCGGATAAAAATTTCTGGAATCATTAACATATCGCTTTTCTTTATAGCCAGCTAAAACACTAATTTCAATACCCAGCTTTTTAATTTCGTAAACCATTTCAATAATGGTTGATTTATCTACCTTGGTATCCAATCTATCGGATATTACCCAGAAAATCCTCATAGTAATCTTATTCCTTATTTAGAGTCTGTTTCTTCATTCATCAATATCCTCTTTGTGCTATACTCTTATCACTCAAACCATAATAAAACTCTGACATTGTAACAATATCAATTAATCCTGCGTCTCTCATTATAACGGCATAATCTACAACCTCTTTGAAATCTTTTATTGTCGTGCTGTATAAATCCGGATCCGACTCAACAATATGATGCGTAAAAATACTTATTGATGATCCTCTTTTTATTGCATTATCAATTCTATCCATTGTCGTTTTCACCGGGGTATCACTTCTAATCTCGAATGTCGGAAATTGCATTATACTATCTGGTGTAATCCCATCAATATAATAGGCTTTATTTCCTCGAACAAATCTGTAACCCAGGTCATATAATACTTTGTTAGTAATGTAATTATTCCGGCCATTAGGTGGTGCAGATAACAAACCTCCGGTTAACCATCCTTTGCCTACCAGAAAATCTCTATTTGTCTTATATTCCCAATAAATTTCATCTTCCGTCATTGCATAGATATCTCCATGTGTAGTTGAATGGTTTCCTATATCCCATCCTGCTTTATACAGTTCATCATGTTGTGCTTCATTCATTGTAGCTATACTGCCTCCATTTTCAACAATATGGTTAAAGCAAACAAACAACGTACCCTTTATCCCCTTCTCCTCTAAGTATGGGAATCCATTTGTAAACAATGAGAGAGAACTGTCATCAAAATTAAACATGAGCTTTGGTTTTTCATATGAAGGGTCTAGATAAATCCCACCAATTCCAAATATGGAGCTTTCTACTTTTTCATCTGTCATTCCGGAATAAACGTGATTAAATTTATAACTTGGTATGTCAACAATAATTCTTAATGCTTTAAACAACCCCCACTTTTCATCGCCGTGAAATGTAAAATCTTCATTTGTTAATTTAATATAATTCCATCCGCGATGTAATCTTGTTGAAGTAAAACCGCACTTTGCTTCACAATACTTTTTCCAATTATTAGAATTACTGCGGGCATTGCTTTCTGACGATGATAATTGTATTTTACAGCTATCAAAAGCATATTGATCATCAATGTAAAAGGCTAGTGCTAATATTTTTATATCAGTAAAGTCATAGTTGATAGCTTTGGTTATTCCGTTCCATGCACCTGCTTTAGCTTCAAAAATAAGAGTTCCGGTTTCATACAATTTTTCATCAGTTATTCTCTTCTTGGATAATATGCTGTTAGTATTAGGAAGAATCCAACAGTTGATGAAATCTGTGTCTTCAATACATACGCCTGGTTCATTAATATAATTTGTTGGTTTCCATGTATCTTTTTTATTGTCTTCACCGGCAATATAAGTATTCTGTGTTTTGTAAGTATTGATAATATTTTTGTATTCTTTATTAATTACATTTGCTTTACAACTAACTAATATAAAAGAACATATACATAATACCATAATAATAGTTATTTTATTTTTTAAAGAAATGTTCATTGGTACTCTCCTTTTCTGTCTTAACAGCATCATCAATCTGAGTGATATTACTCTCTTGCTTCAAATGAAGGATTGTATATAATGCAAATATATACATAATCTGGTATGTGTAAAATATGTTTTGGTATATTAAAGTTGCAAAAATTATTGTGAAACAATTAATCGAAACAAGAGCCTCGAGTGTAATATTCTTTTTTCTTA
Source organism: uncultured Oscillospiraceae bacterium (assembly GCA_964610205.1). GTDB lineage: Bacteria > Bacillota > Clostridia > DSM-8532 > DSM-8532 > CAZSVI01. Next base: position 8,765 of record CAZSVI010000120.1, on the reverse strand, counting down.
TTACCTTAATACAATAGACAATTAGTATTGCTATAATCAGTATTGTGCCTAAAAGTCCCTTATCCAATAGTGATAAAAAAAGCTGAGGTTTTGTACCGCCGAACATTTCCCTGTTATAATATGTTCTTGAAATAATGCCTGTTAAGCCGCTTGTTCCTCCAATATATGATGAGCCAAGCCCATATCCCAAAAATATGTTAGTATCTTTTATAATATTAAAGGCATATATTACTTTTGCTATACGACCTGCGTCACCAACCCAATGTGTTGCATACAAATAATTTTCTAAAAATTCACTTGAAAAAACATCAACAGCACTGCGTGAATACATTCTTTCATATGAGTATGCCCAAGCAAAAAATAAAACTATTACAACAACTATAATAATAATAGTTTGCTTTGATCTAAGTTTCTTTGTTAATATCAATGTCATTAAAAGCAAAACCGGAAATAAGAAAAGAGTAATTTTAGTTTCATTGAGAGCGGTTGGTATTAAATACAAAATATAGTATCCTAAAATAGACTTATTATTTTGAAGTCTCATTCCAAGTTCGGTAAAAAAAATAATTAATACAAACAATGTCAATGTTCCACTTCCGCCATATCCTAACAGACCGGTAATTCTATCTCCGTCATTTTTATAAATAAACCATTGAATAACTGATACCGGAATACTGATAGCAGCTATAATTTTTAACACTGTCCAGACATGTTTAAAATATTCCTTATCTGCATAAGGAATCATAATAACGAGTAAAAGTAGGTATTTGAATTCTCTAAACTGCAGTATTACAAGAGATATTCCATTATAATAAATACCAATTACTGTAAATGTTAATAGCAGTAAAACAAAAAGAAGCATCGTTTTACTTTTCTCAAAAATAATTCTATTATGAAATAACATAATATAGACTGATTGCAGGAGCATTATCAGGTAAGCTGCGTCTTCAATCAACTTAACATAGTTATTCTTTGTGATTTGCATTATAACAGGTGTAAGAAAAACTATAAGTGTTAATACAACAAAGAGATTTATTCTTTTAGGTACTCTTATAATGTATTGCAAAAAATAATACCCCTTATTTTTAATTAAAATATGCGGCTATTACTAGTAATAGCGGTATTCATCGGATTTTCTTTTCACTTTTGTCATTATAACGCCAAGAATATTTGCATCCACCTTTTGTAAATCCTTAACAGCTGTCTGAGCATGGTTTATCTTTGTTACTTTCGCAGCAACAGTTAAAATTACACCATCAGTTATTCCAGCAAGTATAATCCCGTCGGAAACATACCCCAGCGGAGGTGAATCAATTAAAATCAAATCATATTTTTTAGAAAGATACTCAATAAGCTCTTTTATTTTGATGCTTGAAAGTATTTCAGAAGGATTTGGAGGAATAGTACCGGATACAAGGATATCTAAATTGGGTATATCTTCTACCATAAATAGTGCTTCGCCTAATTCGCATTCTTCCATTAATAAGTTTGTTAAGCCTGCTCTATTAGGTATGATAAACTGCTTATGCACATTTGGCTTACGAAGATCAGCATCAATTAACAATACCTTGCTTCCAGCGTTTGCAATGCTTATTGCCAGATTACAAGCGGTTACCGTTTTCCCATCCTGAATATCGGCACTGGAAATTGTTATTGATTTGATTTTTTTGTCAACAGACGAATAAAACAGATTCGTACGTAAAGCCCTGTATGCTTCGGCGGCTGTTGAATTCGGAGAAATATATGATATAAGGTTTTTAGATACTTGATATTCTCTTAGCTCGTCCATTTTGAAATCCTTTCTTTATATCGTCTCTTTTCTCACCTTTGAATTCCGGTATTACGCCAAGCACTGTCAAACCTAAAAGTTTTTCAATGTCCTCAGGTTTTCTGAAAGTGTAGTTTATAAATTCTATTAAAAAGATTATCAGGATTCCAAGGATAAAACCAACGCCGGCGGCAATAATAACATTTTTACTTCTGTTCGGACCATTAGGATATTTTGGAACCAATGCCCTATCAATAATTTGAGCGTTTTTAACGCCAAATATGCCCTCCGCTTTTTCAAGAAGCACTTCACAGGTATAGTTTACAATATCTGCAGCGAATTCCGGATTGGAACTCTGAAATGATACCCGGAACATTCGGGTTGACGTTTTCTGATCGGTAGGCATGTATGCTGAAATACCTTTCTGAATAACATCGGTTGATACATTTATATTCATTCTCTTTTTAACTTCATCCGCGACCAGTCTTGATTTGATAAGATTAATATAATCACTCATTAATTGATTATTCAGACTAATCGTACCAAGATCAATGGTACTTCCCAGGCCTTCTTTCCCTAAATAAACTGTTGCTGTTGCACTATAATAGTCGGTTAATTGTGTATATGAATAATAACCTGTTATTCCTGCTGACATCAATACACAAATAAGTATAATCCAACTTTTTTTTATGAGCAGAAGGAATAATTCCCGTATATCAATCTCAGCATATTTTGTATTTTGATTCATTATAACCTCCGGTTTAGTGTTACTAATATATATATCGTATTTACTTTATTTAATTTGAGCCCCAAATTATTACATCACTCATTTTTGTATACATTGATACACAATCTCCATGGCTTCTTTTTCAGGTGTGCATTTCAATAAGTATACCGGTGTTTGTGATATAATTTTTTCATATATAGTAACAGCCTTATTCATCAGGTCTTTATCAAAGTATGGAAGGAAAAATCGTGGCATTAGTTTTGTTGCAGCGTTAGTTACGGAAAGTTGGGTTATACTGTTTTTTTCTGCTCTTTCTATTATTACAATAGCAGAAAGCGGTACGCATGTGTTTAAAAATTTATCCGATGAACCGCTCCACGGTGTTCCATATATAAAATTACCCTCTTTTTTTTGTTTTAAAACAGGTGTGTCATCATTTATTACTTTGATCTGACTGCCAAGATATTTTTCCCAGAGTTTAACATGTGTCGATTTTCCTGTTCCCGCAGGAGCGGTAAAAATTATGCCCTTACCGTTAAAATCAATGGATGAAGCGTGTACCACAATTCCCTGGTGGTTTAGTATGCTATATCTGAATAAGACTCCCACCATATGAAATGCGTTAAAATCACCATAATCGATGTTATTGTTTGTGATTGAAAATCCACTTTTTTTAGAATATTCGATATTTGCATTAAGCCAATTCTTTTCAACTTCAAGAACTGTAAGAATATCATCCTGGTTGTGAATCCTTGCACATGAAACATAAGTGTTTTCTTTGTTCATCCATCCTACACCATTATCCTGTATGATGATTTCACCATCTGCATGCAAGGAATCACTATGTTTCATTTTTACGTTTAGATCGGACTTATCAAAGGAATCTACCTGAAATGATTCCATCCTTTTTATCAAATAGTCACAATCCGATGTAATGTTCATATTCAATTCCGCAATTTGGTACTTGTAATTCAAATTTATCTCTCCAAAAAAAGAAGCCTGCTCCTTAACGAGAACAGGCTAGTCATTAGGTTATTGGGGACCAAACCCATACCAATGTGATTCACACTCATTTGCACCGCAACTGCCATATTCAATACACGAGGCTGCTAACGACAATTTCTCTTCGGGCCTCATCTCAATGTATTCAAATACTGGCTTTATATATGATTTCAAGTGCATCACCTCCCCTCAAAATAATTTGGGAATTATTTAGCTACACTTCCAGTAATCATATTGTAAAAACTATGCGTTTGGATGGGCGCTGCCTACCCAGGGCTGCTCAACTTCAGGAGGTATCAGTTCACTGCAGGAACCAACACAACTCCCTACCGCAAGCCTTTCTTCTGTCCGTAATTCAATGTATTCAAATGCCGGCTTAAGATATAGTCTCATATTCATCACCTCCTTTAATTGGAACATCGTTGTTTATATAAAAACATCGTTTTGATATCTTAATCTAGCCGTATCACAAAGGTATGGAGCGGGTTTATCATAAAAGCCTGTCTCAGATGCATGCCTTGAGGGACATTTAATGCAATAGTTTTTGTATGTACAATCCAGGCAAGGCACACACACCGGCACTTGCTCACACAAATGCACCAATTTTTCCCATGATTCCTTAAAGCCTTGTTTAAATGGATATACTACCGGCTTGTCATACACACCGCATGGATACATGTTTCCATCCCATGCAATCCAGAAATTACATTTCCCTGCATTGCATCTATAAGCATGCTCTTGTTTATTGGAAATGACAGTTGTACTTTTATCAATCCCATCTTCCGGGCTGTTTGAATCATCCACCAAGGCTATTTGTCTGTCAGTCCGTTTTTGCTTGTTATACTCTTTTACCTTGATTTCATATGCTATAAGCTCTTCAGGAGACAACCGGTTACCTTCCGGATCGGTATTCCCTTCCTCCCGCCGTGGGCCTATGTAATTGACTACCCCCAAATCAATATTCCGTTTATTTGCAAATTCCGCCAGATTGTAAAATTCATTTTCATTGCCTTTGACTACGGTAGTTCGAATTCCGGTACGGATACCTTCATTCAGCAGGTTATCAATACCCTTTACAGTTCTTTCATATCCGTCGGCGAATCCGGTGATTTTATAATATGTATCCGGAGAAACTCCGTATAAAGTAACGGATATCTTGATAGGCGGCATCTTTGCCAGCCATTTCGCGACATCCGGTGTTATCATGGTAGCATTTGAATAAATGCTGATTTGAAGGCCCATCTTACAATATTCTTCGTATATTTCCCTGAAATCAGGGCGTATAAATACTTCGCCACCTGTTAAAAGGAGATAAAACATTCCTGCGTCGCGTGCTTCTTCACCAACCTGAATCCATTCCCTCAAGGAACGTTCTCTACTCATAATGGTTTTGTCATTGCTTATTTGGCATACATAACACATTTTACATCTAAGATTACAGCGCGCCGTAAGTTCGAATGTTCCTGATACGGGTATTCTTTTTTTATCAGCTTCATTTATAATCGCGTTGTTAAAACTACCCCATCTACTTATCATTCTATTCCAACAATCCCCTTGCTTTTATCAATTCAACTATTTCCTCAATATCAGCTCTGGCTGTGGCTTCATCCACGTTATATTCAGAAAGCATAGCTTCAACCAGTTCATCCATTTCAGCGCCTTTTTCGAGCATATTCCATATCAGTACGCCGCTTTCATTCAAGCTCATCATTCCGTTAAATTCGACCACTCTTTGCCCAAGAGGGATTACTACCCATGATCCCGCTATTTCTCTTAACATAAAGCCGTCTTTTATTTTCATTTTTCTAATCCTTTCATTCTGTAAAATATATTATATATTTAGTTCAACTTATATAGTATTATGCTTACTTATATCAGCTTACTTTCTCTGTTAATACTCCGTTATCCAGGCTTAAAATTCTGTCGCTCAGCTTATATACGGTTGGCCTGTGGGTTATAAACAAGCAGGTAGGCCTGGATTTTTGCGTTTTTATCGCGTTAAGCACATTCAATTCTGTTACTTCATCGAGAGAGGATGTTGCCTCATCCAGTATCAGAATCGGGGCTTTTCTAAGCAGGGCCCTTGCTATGGTCAGCCTTTGCGCCTGTCCTTCCGAGAGTCCTATGCCCTTTTCACCGACTACCGAATGAATCCCATCCTTTAGTTCACTGACAAAATCCCATGCGCTTGCGTCTTTTAACGCCTGCTTTATCTCTTCTTCGGTTGCTTCGGGGTTGCCAATTCTAAGATTATCAAAAATTGTACCCGAAAACAATGTATTTCCCTGCGGTACATAGGATATCAGATTCCGGCGGGAAGAGTTCATTTCATACTTATTATTTCCGTCTACAATACTGATTTTACCGTTTTTTTGCTCCAGCAGAGATAATACCAACCGTATAATGGTGGTTTTACCCTCTCCGGAAGGCCCGACAATGGCTACGATTTCACCCGGCCTGATGTCGGCGGTGGCATTTTGTATAACGGGCTTGTCTTCATTATATTGAAAGGCCACATCTTCAAATTTTATGCCTGCCTTGTTCAGTTCAATATTCTGTGAGCCGCTCTTTTCAAGGCTGAGTCTTTCAATTTCCATGAGTCTTGTGGCCGAAGCTTCGGTTTCTATAAGCTGCGGTATTGATCTGGCGATTGATATAAATGGCGCCTGAACCTGGTTAACCAGTTGGAAAAATGCTGTTAACATACCGTAAGTGATCGCTCCCATTGAAAGGCGAAAAGCTCCCCAGGCGAAGGACAGCATATAACCCAGGTAGTATCCCAGGGATAGTATGGAGCTTGCGGTAATACTGATACGGTTTCTGTCTATTACCCATTTCATCCTGTCTGTCTGAAGCCCGTCGAGCTTATTGCTGCTGTTGTCCTCCAGGGAGAAAACCTTAATGATACTGATATTTTGTATGCATTCATGTATATATGCCCTGTATGTACCTTCCGCTTCCTGTATTTTCAGGTGAAGCTTCTTGAGCTTTCTGCTGAAGAGGCGGTAAAAAAGTACGGTTAAAGGGCCAATCAAAACGGCGAGTATCGCCAGAACACGATCATAGTAAAAAAGGGTAATAAATGAGAATACAAGCTGGACACAAAGGGTAATAATGCTTGGCAAAACTCCCACTATCCCACTTGTAATGACGTTAACATCACTTGTCATCCTTGTCAGCAGATCATCGCTGTGGTAATTTATCAGTTCGCTCCAATTGGACCTGGCGATGTGGTTGTACAGATTAAGCCTTATTCTGTTTGAAAACCGTTCCATTGTCCGTACCGAGCGTGTGGAGAATATAGCTCTGAGGCCTATCTGACTGATTACAACCGAAAAGAAGATAATTCCGTATGTAATTGCCCTGTCCTTGTCCTTCGCGACAGCCAAATCAACAAGATTTTTTGACGCGATAGCCATACCCACTCCGGTTATTGCCAGCAGAATGCCAAGTAAAACTATTACCAGGATTGGCATTATAAACGGCTTTGATTGCCTACAGAGCCATATAAGAACCTGCTTCAGCTTCACGATGAATGCGCCCTCCGGATGAATATTTTTGTAAGTCGTTTTAATTGACCGTATACTTTAAAAATGAATAATCTGAAATTTCGCAGCATAAGCCATGTCTTAGAAAGAAACTTCCACCAGAAATTGCCGCAGCTGATTTCCCTGCCTTTCCTCCACACTCTTGTTACGATAGCAACAAGCTGCTCGGGATACAACGGGCCTTCGATCCATTGCTGCGCGTCTCCTACCATATAAAAGCAGTCCTTTTCCTTTTTATAGACCCTGTGCATGACATATTGACCGCAGGTTCTTTTTATAAGTACGATGTCTCCCCTCCTGATGCTTTCAAAGCTGGTGGCGGCCAGTTCAACACTGTCCCGGACTTCTTTCATAAACGGAGACATACTGTTCCCTGTTACCGTTATTCTGGCTTTCTGGTTATTTTGAATCAGTTCGCATATGACCGGGAACAGAATTTCAGATTTTACGCGGTTTACTTTGTGCATATTAATCCTTTTTCCATTGATGTATTTCCTTTGTTCAGGTTATGGTAATTCCGGGATTATTAATAAAAAGATCCGAAATATATTTCTCATCGGCAAATCTTCTGACTTTATCATATGCTTTCTTCAGGTTTGCCGGAGTTCTGCTTTTTGTTGAATGCGCGTCGGAGGCAATAATATCGGCCTGGCGGTTTTTCAGAATTCTGACGGCATATTTTTTACATAGGCGTCCGTATTTCCCGAGGATTGACTCCGCGTTTATTTGTATCATGCAGCCATTTTCTCTAAGCTCCAGTATGCTGTCCAGATATGTTTCAATAAAGCTGTTTCGTTCGGGATGCGCGATGATGGGTTTATATCCGTTATCCATCAGCTGATACAAAATACTCTGAAAATCACATGGAACCTGATAGAACGGATATTCAACAAGCACATATTCTGTTTGATTCAGTGTGTATGCCTTTTTTCTTTTTATTGCGTCAAAAATTTTTTCATCAACGACACATTCATTTCCAAGAAACAGATTGACTTTAATTTTTTCTTTATTGATTCTTTCTTTTAACCGCCCGAATACTTCCTCAACATTTTCTTTGCTGTACGCGTTATCACCCGAGCTGTAATGCGGCGTAAGTATCATTGCCGCTATATTGCTGTTTTCGGCAATACGGACAGCGTCTATTGCCTGTTCCATATTATCGGGGCCGTCCTGTATGGGTAACAGATGCGCGTGAATGTCAATGAATCCTGGTTTTACATCAATCATTATTATCCTTTTTTACGTTTAATTATCTTTATTCTCTTTTAGATATAGCTTCGCCATTATTGATTAAATAAGCTTAATCAATTGCCTTTGCCATTCATGGTATTCTTACCCCAAAACAAGGCCGAAACACTTGTATTTGGCTGTCAAGAACTATGTGTACCCTTTTGAATTTTTGAAGAACCTGGTTTATAAAATTATTCTCTATAATATACCGAGCGTCCAATTTATCTGACGTTTTTCAGGAACATTTTCATAGTGTAAAGCGTTTCGCCCTATATCAGCGAAACAGTGCAATCAGCATACTAAAGCCCTGGTCTGCCAGAAGCATATACGCAATTGACAGAATGATCACACCATATAGAGCTATGGCTATAGCATTTCTTCTTTGCATTAAAAAACCTCCGTTTCAAATTTTTATATATGTTCCTTTTCGTTATATCCAATCACAGTTTATTGAAATAAAAATGATTATAGACCGCCTCTCATGTAAATG
>CAZSVI010000119.1:0-11318 GCA_964610205.1 uncultured Oscillospiraceae bacterium | reverse complement strand
TGGGTTCTGAATTCTTGCGGCTTTGCCGCGGTATGATTTTACGGAGAATCTTGATGCGACAAGGGCTGCGTATGTGGAGAGGTCTATGACACCTATTACTATTATCAATTCCCTAAAGGATAATATTGGAGAGTTAATTTACAGGAGTTGTGAAGATGAAACAGGCGGGAAGAAATATTGTTTATAATTATATATGCGGGCAGAATAAACCGGCACTGACAGTAAAATCGGGAGAAACCTTCAGTGTGCGGACGGAACTGTGTTCCGGTACCTGGCTTCAAAAGCCTGAAGATGAATACATAGAGGAGAACAGGGTATTATTTAATCCTTCAGTATGCGTGGAGGTGGAAGGTGCAATGCCCGGCAGTGCGCTGTCCATTCAGATCCTGTCTATAGAACCGGAAGAAATAGGCTATACCGGGGTTTTTAAATCAAATCCGCTGTTTAGCAGGTTTTTTAAAAAGGAGCAAAACAATATCACCAGAACAGCAGCTATCCATAATGGAGTAATAAAATTTTCTGAGGATATTTGCCTGCCGGTTTCACCCATGATCGGTGTTATGGCAACCGCTCCGGCTCAAGGTAGCCTTTCAGCAAAAGGTGCCTATCCGACCGGTGGAAATATGGACATCCAGGAGGTGTGTGCTGGTACGACGGTATATCTGCCGGTAGAATTTCCGGGAGCAATGCTTCACATCGGAGATACGCACGCAATACAGGGAGACGGCGAACTTGACTGCGCCGGAGGGATTGAATGCCGCTCTACGGTTACCTTGAAGGTCGATGTTATGAAAAGACCTACAGGCATGGAATGGGTACGTATGGAAGATAATGAAACGATCATGACAGCTGCTTTCTGCGAGCATACGGATGATGCATTTTTTGAAGCAGTTCACGAGATGCTCCGATGGATGGAGAAGGCATACGGCCTGGGGTATACGGAGGCGTTCATGCTTCTGGCACAGGTAATGCAAGCACGGAATACACAATTTGTAAATCCTACACGGTCCTATCTATGCAAAGTAAATAAACGTTATTTGCCAGATGCTATCTGTTAACCGTTACAGCAAAGACATATTGGTATAACAGTCCGGTGTTATGTTTTTTACGAGGTGCAACCGAAAACACTGTAAACAGCAGGTGGGTAGTGGGGGATATGTCATTATACTTGATGTTTGTTGTGTCTGTAAAATGGGGTGTAGGTCAATGATGAGTTGGAAAGAGAATACGAACTGCTGAGAAGCAGGTTGTTTTTGATTGTGCACAGGTTAAAATCTGAATAGAGAATCTTGATTCGAAAATAAATGAAAGGATTTTCGCATTTGTATGGATAGTGGAAAATGGTGGAAATGATAAAAAGTATCATCAAAAGCTGTGCATAAATTGACAAAAGCACATAAAATATAGTATAATGCAAGTGAAAAGAGGTGCATGTTATGGCAACCACAAATATAACAATCCGCATGGACGAAGAATTGAAAAAACAGTTTGATCATTTTTGTGAAGAAATTGGTATGTCAATGGGAACAGCAATGACTATATTTGCCAAAACCGTCGTAAAGGAGGGACGTATTCCTTTTGAGCTTTCAGTAAAGACACCTAATCATGAAACTACTGAGGCCATGTTAGAAGCTGAAAAGCTCAGCCGTGATCCAAAAACCAAACGATATCTCCCGCTATAATAAAATCCAAATCCCGCAAAGAAATCAAACTAAGATAAGGGGAGAGTTTACTTGGTTGTAGGTATTTTGCATATAACGCTGCATATAGGCGGAATGACAAGCTTGAAAGACAAGAGGAGCGTGATTAAAAGCCTGCTGGCAAAGATCCGTTCAAAGTTCAATGTGTCGGCTGCCGAAACCGGCAGGCAGGAAGAGTGGAACTATTGCGAAATGGGTTTTTCCTGTGTCTCAAACGAAGTCTCCCATGCAGACAGCATGATTTCAAATATCCTGCGCTTTATTGAATTCGATTTCCGTGTGGAAATCATTGATTCCCATTCCGAAACCCTGCATATTTAACCTGTCCGAGCATATTCATAAGTATCCTAAGCTTAAGGTTTTCTTATGGACGTTGGAATCCCGTTTTGGTCGATAATAAATGCCATAAAAAACAGAATTGTCACGGTTGAAAGTACTCATGGACTTCATCAATAATCGTACACGGCTGAAATCAATGCTAGGAGTGCGCTCGGAAAGTCGGGTATGCAGATTTTCAATTCAGTTTTTCGCGCAAATTCTGCAAAAAAACGGCGAATATCTGGATATTTAACGCTTTTTTTGCAGGAGAATACGCGGAAAAATGGACGGAAAGATGCGTGTGTGACTTTTCGAGCGGACTCCTAGATAGTTTTCATGGGGTACATAGTATAGGATGCTGTTGCCCGAGCCAAGGGCGTATGAGCCCCTGTCGAGTGTTTTCTCAACCATTCCGGCAGAACGCTGATATATCTTCTCAGGCTTGGATTAGCATACGAAATTAAGATCAATACCGCCAAGTGTCGCTATTCGATGGCCCAATTTTTCGTAATCCTGTTCCACAGGAATGATGTTGTCCTCATAGGAATGTTTACCGTCGGTGTGTTTATTAGATTCTTTTGAAAAATGAAATCCATTAAGTCCTAAATATCACTTTGTGGCTTGTTGCAGTAGAATCATATTCCTTATTTTTTAAGATGATTTTTATATTTCAAGTATAATTCTACCTTCTTTACTACCCTCTATCAAGTAATGTTTTTATTTTGTCAACTGACGGAACTGTTTTATTGAGGTAAGGTCAGTAATATATTAATACATTGGATTATAGTTTTTTATGTAGTATAATCTATTAGTATATAATTTTATTAAAAACCTTTTATGGAGGACTATAATTTTGAAAAAAATAATTATGATATCAATTCTTTTGGTCGTTGCAAGTATTTTATTTACAGGCTGTTCAATGGAGCCTGACTATAATTATGGTTATATAGACAAAGAGGGCAATTTCGTAATCAAGCCCAGGTTTGATAATGCTTACCCTTTCAATGATAATATGGCTGCTGTGATGACAGGAAACTCCCAGTTTTACAAATGGGGATATATTGATTACAGTGGTGAACTGGTAATCGACTTTCAATATGACAGGGTACGAGGATTTGCCGAAGGCCTTTCGCCCGTAATGACTGGCGACGGGAATAATGCCAGGTGGACATTCATAGACAAGCAGGGGAATAAATCAATTGATCAGGAATTCCTGGATGCCTCAATCTTTAATAAAGGAATGGCTCCTGTTAAATTTACGGATATTGAAAAGTACGGCTACATAGACACGTCAGGGGAAATCATCCTGGAGCCTCAATTTGATATCGCTTCTGTTTTTAGTGAGGATTATGCTGTTTATGGTACAGGTTCATTACAGGATCCGTTAACCGGTATAATCAACAGAGACGGCAAAGTGGTTGTAGATGCAGAGTATGCCTACTGCGGGGCACTCAGTGAAGGTTTCAGTGTTATTAAGGTGGGTAAGGAAAACACATCCGATTGGGGTTATATTAACGCAAATGGTGATATTGTAATAGAAGCAGCCTTTACATGGGCAACTCCGTTCAATGACGGGCTGGCTGCCGTACAGGTTGGTAATCAAAAGGATGGTAAATGGGGATATATTGACAAGCAGGGCAATTTTGTTATCGAACCTCAATTTGCCGCCGCGCTAGAATTCAGTGAAGGGTTGGCTCCTGTTATGGAAGGCAGCCAGCAGGATGGTAAATGGGGATATATTGATAAGACAGGTACATTTGTTATTGAACCGCGATTTAATGCTGCAAATATATTCAAACAGGGTCTGGCTCCGGCATCTGTTGAAAACATGAAATGATATGATTTCCCCTTGCATCAATTTTATAACAACGGAAATAATTGCACAAGCAATTACTACACACCGTAACAACGTTCTTGGAGCTTTGCTCCAAGGTTGTTATATTGAGGTGGGGGATATGCCCACCACCTGAAAGAGGAAATCTGTACCCGCCACCTATAGAGGTGGGACGGGGGCCCATTTTGGTCCCTTGTTATATTAATCACTGCTATCTGGTTTTGAACTAAAGTGGATAAAAAGCTCTGCGCGGCTTTTAACATTCAACTTGCGGTACAGGCCGGCACAATAGGTATTAACGGTTGAATAGCCGATGCCCAGGGAATCGGAAATCCGCTTCAGGGTATATCCTTCCAGTAAAAGCGCACAAACCTGTTTTTCACGTGGTGATAACCCAAGATGCTCAAATCGGTCCTCTTCCGAACCGATATCCGGATGATGAAATTCACTCATCCAATCATGTGCAAAGAGGATTCTGAAAAAAATCGGAGAAAACAATATGAAAGTCAGCAATAGGAGTATTACCAGAACAGGTACTATCATTGACAGCTGATGTGGAAAAAAGTTTATTAAAACTCCTGCCGCCCCATATTCTATAATGGCCACAAGCGCCGCCAAAAGCAAAGTTTTCTTTAAGAATGACATACTGCCGGAGCGTTTTGCTACGCCTCCTGACAGATATATAAGTCCTATGTAGCCCATCCCCGTAGCTGCCCCGAATATCGCCGAGCCAAACAGATGGGATAGGCTGTCTGGTTCCATGGACATAAAGAGAACTCCTATTGCGGCTAAAACAAGAAACAGGTTCCAGATGTGCCAGACACTTCGGGTAAACGCAATCTGGATAATAATGACAAAAAAAACGGATACAAGCATCCCCACGGAAAAAAATGTTCGGCCTCCGTCTACTGCAAGCATGGATTCACCAAATATCGTAACGGCGAAATAGGAAATGAAACAAAATAGAATAGCTCCCTGTTCGGATGGTTTCGATTGCTCCTTTACCGGGGAAGGTTCCGGAAAATCTTCGTGGCGGAAACGGGAAATACAATATATAACGCCGGCAACAAAAAACACGGGTAATATATATGTAAGTATGCTGCCGGCAAGTTCTCCTTCATGCAATAAAACAATTAGCGCAGTAATTGTGGTAGATAATAAAATTCCCAGCATACGTTCGGCATTCATCAGGATAAAGACATATGCAAATGTAGCGCTGACCGCGCAGCCTCCCAATCCGAACCAGCAGAAAATACCGGCTAAAAGCCTGGGGATTCCGGCAGGAAGTATAATCCACAGCAGGAACCCAAAAGCGGTAAGTATGCTGCTTGCATGAAAAAACCATGAAAAATCCCGGCGGCGGATTAGAATTACTGTCGCTATTGAAAGGCAATAGGCAAGACTCATCAGTGTAGACGAATTCAATCCAAAGAAACGTTCATCCGAAAGCATGAACGAAGACGGCATATCCGCCAAAGCAATGCAGAAAAAAATAGACAACGTGTAATGCAGGTGACTTTTACGTACGTTGCGAAGACTCAGTTCATCCCTTGACCGCCAAAGGCTTGATATGGCGGATATGAAATTTATCTGTTTATTCTTTGGCTTCAAGCGAAGGTCCTTTCATAAACGTTCTTTTATTCCATTATATTACCTGCATGGGGTAAAATCAATCATTAAGAGTCATTGTTTTAAGACCTCAATAGAATTATTGAGAGCATGATTTCATATGAATTATTGAATTGTTAAAAAGTGGGATTCGTGTTAATTTTAAAATGGAATATATGTTTTTCAGGAGGCAATTATGAAAAATGTTCTTTTTCGTGGCATATCCTCTTCCTGTCCAATACACCAACGCAGGAATTTAAATTCCTGCCGTCTGAGAAGCCAAAAAAGGTTTTATGGTCGGGAGGATACACGCTGTCATAAATCATTTTAGAGGGAAACGGATTTTTCCTGGTTTTATCCTGTTTTGTCAAAGCATATACATTGCTTGGGATAATGGGAAATACGCGTAACCAAGTTGTATATTATGGTATTCTGAAAGTACATATAGAAAATTCTGTATCACAGCAGTTCGGCCCATGAATCAGTGTAAACTGATTTGAGATTACTAAACTGAGTAAAACAGCATCGGTGGTGTTTAAAACCGGTATAAAGACCTGAGGTACTTCACTTTATACTGCAAGTTACCGGTTTACATATTTATTTTTATTTTGAAAGGAGAAGTATTAGATGAAAAGGAAAATATTAGTTTCCCTGCCTCTGTTCATGCTGACTCTGCTACTTATGGCCATTCCGGTTACAGGCTCGGCGGTGCCTGATTCCCTAACTCCGTATGAATTAACCGCGTCATTGATTCCCCAGGATGAAACCCATCCTTACGGAAGCGCGCTGCTTACCTTTAAAATTAATGATCTTCCACGGCCTACCGATGATGAACATTGGTATGTACTAATTGAAAAGAAGATTGGTCAAAATGACTGGAAGACTGTCGATGAACTAAGTACCGACCTGGTACTGGACATGTATGAGGCAAGCCCGGGAGTGTTTACGGTAGAGCAGCTCTGGGTGGAAGATTATGACTGGAAATCCGATATCCCCATCTCTTTCCGTGCCAGCGTTTTGCTTTATGATAATACTTTTTCCATTTTGGGTTCTTCGGCAACCTCCAATATTGCCACGATTGGACTACAAGGCAGCGGGTGGGCTATTCCCGAGCTTGAAAAAGCCATAGGCTATGGTTTGGTACCGGATTCACTTGCGGGAAAGGATTTGACAAAACCCATCACCCGGGAGGAATTCTGTGAAACAGCGCTTCTGCTGTATGAAAAGAGTATGGGAGAAAGTCCCGCGCCGGCTTCGCCCAACCCCTTTACCGACACAACAAACCCACAAATTTTAAAGGCTTTCGCATTAAAAATTACAACTGGTACATCAACCACAACCTTTTCACCAAATGACCTCATTAACCGTGAGCAGTGTGCAACCATGCTCAGCCGTGCAATAAGAGCGATGGTTCCGGACGGTGATTTTTCTACATCAGGTGCTCCCACATTCAACGATCAGAAGGATATCTCTTCCTGGGCCCTGGAGCATGTAATGTATATGAGCAAGCTTGGGATAATCAAGGGAACAAACGGAAATTTTATGCCGAAGGCCACCACAACAGCCCAACAGGCAGCCGGTTATGCCACAACTACCCGGGAGCAGGCTATTGCCATGAGTGTTCGTATATATGATCAGTATGATACGATCAAGGAAACAGTTGGAAGCAATCCTTCTACGCCGCCTGCGGGAACCTCAACGGAAGAAACAGCCGATTTCAACGGTACATGGGGACTTACTGTTAAACACACCGGTGAAAACATGGTTATGGCAATCACTCAGAATGGCACCAACATTACCGGAATTGCCATCAATGGTGACTCAGACTCCATTAATTTCGTTGGCGGATCCGTCCAGGATAAGATTTTAACGATGAAATTTTCCTATATAGGGAATCCGGATATAGAATTTGATGTCGTATACACCATGGCCGATGACAATCAGAGTTTCAACGGCACATGGAAATATCCGGGATACACCTGGGAAATAACCGGTACCAAACAATAACATATTTAAAAATGTAAAAAGGGATAGTTTTATTGACAATCCCCTTCATCGTGTCAAAGGAGACAGTTCCCGGTGTCATGCCCGTCAAAAGGAACTGTCTGTTTTATCTTATATAATTATTATGTTGGGAGGAACATATAAAAATGAAAAAGGCAGACTGCTGGGACTGTAATGCACAGGAGTGAACTTGATCTGGTTTAATCGGAGGTTTAGCCCAAAACAATTATTTGGTAGACTTTTGAACGCATGTGCTTTTGAAATATGCTACATTGTTCCTGAATCGAGTTCATAATCAAATTAAACCATACTCTTATACGGCTTTCGATGCAAAAGGCAGATCTAAAATATATTACGAGGAACCAAAATGGGCCCGCCCCATCTCTGTAGGTGGCCTGTATAGTATGCTGTTTATAGTATGCAGGCCACGAATTTAATGAGGTGTATTTTAGCCCGACGGGCTAAAAACACATGGTGGAGGGTACAGATTTCCTCTATCAGGTGGCGGGCAAATCCCCACCTCGATATAACAACCTTGGAGCAAAGCTCCAAGGTTGTTACGGTGTGTAGTAATTACAAGTAATTGCTTCTGTTGCAATAACGGTGTGTTGCAATTGTTTCCGTTGTTATAAATCAACGAGTAATTAAAAATTTGCTATATCTATTGCAAAGTAAAGTAAAGTGTAGTATCATTAACTTTAGTTAGATGCACTCGAGTGCATAAGGATAATTATATGAGCACAGACAGAAGAATTACTTTAAAAGAATTTCATAATACTTCTCTATGTACAGAAAAAAAGCCATGTGTAATACCGAATATTTTTATCCTTAGTACCCACGAGTGTACCTGCGAGGTAAAGCAAAGTTAGTAATGATTTTTGGAGCTTTTGTAAGCAATAAGAAATTCAATAAAGCACTAAATGTGAAGTACTGGAGGAAATAGTAATGAATGGAAAAGAAATAAGAATGAACAAGTTATTTTCTGAAGGAAATAATGCAGTGATTATAGCTATTGATCATGGCTATATGGATGGTCCCATTTTAGGAATGGAAAACATTAGGGAGACGGTTGAAAAGATAGATTCATGCGTAGATGGGATATTACTAAGCCCTGGCATGCTAAAAAATATTGGCAGTGCATTTTGTTACAAAGGTTCACCAATACCTATTGTAAGAATCAATTGGAGTACAGTTTTTTGTTTCAATTGGGGCTACAATAAGGCATATGCGAGAAAAGCATTTAGTGTAAAAGACGCTATTGCATTAGGTGCTGAAATAGTATTGATATCTCTTACATTAAAAACAGGCGACGAAAAGACGGATGTTGAAAATGTAGAATTGTTTGCGTCTTTATGCTCGGAGGCAAGAGGATTCGGAATACCAGTGATAGGAGAATATTTTCCGAATCAATGTGATTCCATATCAAAAGAAGAAATGCATGACCAGGTTTTGCGTGGATGCAGAATACTGGCAGAACTTGGTGCGGATATGATAAAAACGTTTCATACATATAGATTCCCTGAAGTGATAGAAGGATGCCCCGTACCAATCTTGGGACTAGGTGGTAATACTACTCCCAATGCAATTGATTCACTGGAACTTGCATATAAGGAAATCAAGGAAGGCGCCAAGGGAGTAGTTTTTGGAAGAAACGCAATACAAAGACCGGATCCGATTGCTTATCAAAGAGCTTTACCCAATATTGTTAAAGAAAGACTAACACCAGAGCAAGCTGTTAAAACATATGGGTTGTGATTTGTACATATTATTTATTTCAATATATAACATCTACACAATAAAAAAAGGAGAATGAAAAGTATGAGGGAAACTTTTACTTTTAATCCCGCGAAATCTGTACCATTTACTGATCGTAAAGCTTTAGGGAGAGTCCGTAATATTTCACGTGAAGACATGGAGAACCTTCCTAATCCGGTGTTTAAAATCCGTATAGTACCAGATGTCAACAGTATATGAGTTGGATCAAGTCCAAACAAAAAAAATTGCTTCTTTACTTACGGAATTTAATATATAGCATTTCAAGGCATAATACTGAGCATGCGTTTTACTTGCCTTCGTTTTACAAAAGTAAAATATAAAAATAAATTTCTCTTGAAGGGTGGTGATGCAAGTGTTAGTAGCTAAACCTGGATTTGTAAATTCATCATAAAATTCAGAAGTGTCTTTGTAGAATTTAATTACAACTAAAAAATCCGAGTAAGTTTTGTATGCGTCAATTTCGCATTAAAAGAGGGAGGGAAATTATGAAAATAAGCTTTATGAAAATGTGTGCATTGATACTATCGTTGATTATGTTTATAGCCGTGTTCTACGGCTGTACACAGCAAAATCCAAGTGTTTCTTCGGGTACATCCTCAGGCACAACTTCTGCTGTATCCTCGGCATCGACAGAGCTTAAAGGCACGATCGATATGACGCTTGCGATGGACTCTTTTCCTGATGCGGCTACTATCTGGGCTGAAAAATGGGCTAAAGAGTATCCGGGTGTTAAACTCAACATCGAGCTTACTGATGGTTCGGCTCTAACTGTGGCGCTTGAGGCACGCATCGCAGCCGATAATATGCCTGATATCTTAACTGGAACCGCTTCGGATTGGTTTAAAGTCAATACGGATAAAGGTTACTTCCGTGACGTTTCACATACAGAAGCTTGGGGAAAGCAACTTGATGCATGTAAAAAGCAGTATACCTCCAATAAAGGCACTCCAATGGGTGTCACAAACGGTGTCGCTGTTATGCTCCTTTATTACAATGAAGATTATTTTAAAAAAGCTAACATTTCAAAACTACCTACGAACTTTGATGAATTAATTTCGATCTCAAAACAGCTAAAAGCTGCCGGTTATACTCCGTTTTCCATTGCGGGTGCCGGGGCCAACAATCTGTGCCACAGCTTTGTGACACACGGCTTCAGCTATGCAATCATGGCATCAGGCTATGATGTTGACTGGTCTGCCATGGCAATGACTGGAGAATATGATTTTGGTACGGCAGAGTGGCAGAAAATGCTGGTCAAGTTTGCAATACTGCGTGATAATGGTTTCTTTCAAATTGGCTATGAATCTGCCGACTATACCGAAGCCATCCGTGTGTTCAACGCCGGTGAAGCCGCAATGACCATCCAGACCTCTGCGCAAGTTGGAAGCTGTCTTGATCCAGACTCCCCCTACGCGCTTAACTGCATGGTTCCGCCGTGGAACGATGCCGGTCAGGATATCGTTGGTGTCCTCAGTGCTGAAAATGGTTTTATGCTTGGTAAAAACAAAAAAGGCAACGAGAAACTCACTGACCTCTGCTTTGATTGGTTTGCACTCAAGAACTATGCTGTTTATCAAAATCTCAGTGGTTCTATTCCGCCTTTTGCCATTAATGACGTCCCCGATGTCAAAGTCGACAAGCGCGTTCAGGCAGCCGCCAATGTGAGTCTTAGCGCAAAACTCCAGACATCTCTGGCCTTTGCCTGCTTCCCATCCCCAACGTATGAAATGGTTAAACAGTTTGTACAGGCTGTCGCTAGCGGTAAGGCTGAACCTTCGCAGATCGGCGAATATTTGAATGCTGCTCAGACCGAGTATGCAGCCGGACTTGGGAAGTAAGAGACTATATTAGGAAAGCATTTGCATAAGGTATACGATAAGAATGGAAAATGCAAAGAATTACTGTGGATGCCGCAGGGGGCACATTGTGACTGTCAGTTGTGGTAAAAAGCCATACTACATCAAAAAAGATTGCTGTGGTGCATATCAGCGTGCTGTAATCACAGATAACAAATTTGCTATATTATGTTGTACTAAATTTTTAGTACAACATATATAGCACAAGTGAATTGAGCGCGT
>CAZSVI010000118.1:0-11386 GCA_964610205.1 uncultured Oscillospiraceae bacterium | reverse complement strand
CTTTCCTTGGCTTTCCGGATGATATCCACACCTAATGCGGTACTTACATGGCAGATGTGTACCGGAACCTTTGTACATTCCGACAGAATGATATCCCGGGCAATCATTATTTCCTCACAGGCGCCCGGAATTCCGCGAAGTCCCATCATTGTCGACAGAGCCCCCTCGTTCATGGAACCGCCTTCCACCAGGTTTGAATCCTCACAGTGGCATATTACGGTTACATCAAACATTTTTGCATATTGCATTACCTTCTTCATCACTGCGGAGTTTTCCACCGATCTCCCGTCATCGGATATGCCTACAATTCCGGCTTCCTTCATTTCCCCTATCTCGGAAAGCTCTTCCCCCTTAAGACCTTTGGTCATGGCGCCAATCGGAAAAACATGTACAAAGCCCTCCCGGCAGGCTTTATCGATAATATACCGGATAACGGCCTTATTGTCGGCAACAGGATTGGTGTTTCCCATGCAGGCAATGGATGTGAAGCCTCCCACCGCCGCGCTTGCCGTTCCTGAAACAATGTCCTCCTTATATTCATAGCCGGGATCCCTCAAATGACAATGGGCATCAACCAGGCCGGGAAGAATATAACAACCCTCTGCGTTCAGCACTTCATCCGCTTCAGCATCAAACCCGGACTCCATCTTTGCAATGATCCCATTTTCTATGAACAGGTTCTGCCGTATTTCTGTGTCTCCGGAAACAACTACTCCGTTTTTTACCAATATCCTCATTCTATTCCCTCCCTGTCAGCATATATAATAAGGCCATCCGTATGGCAACACCGTTTGTTACCTGCTCATTAATCACCGAATTTTCACCGTCCACTATTGTGGAAGTCATTTCAATACCCCGGTTCACAGGCCCCGGATGCATCCACAACGCATTATTTTTTGCCAGTGCCATATTCCCGGGATTCATTCCAAAAAACCTGGCGTATTCCGCCTGTGACGGAAAAAGAGCCTTTTTCTGTCTTTCCAGTTGAACCCTTAACCCCATTACAACATCCGAATCCTTTAAGGCATCTTCCATACAGGAGGCAACTTTCACGCCCATATTTTCAATTTCCACCGGCATCAAAGTGGCAGGACCGTATACTACCGGTTTCGCTCCCATTTTACACAGTCCTATAATATTACTGCGGGCTACCCTGCTGTGATATATATCTCCTATTATGGCTACCCTTAACCCCTTAAAGCTTTTGAACCGTTCACGTATAGTATACATATCCAGAAGCGCCTGTGTAGGATGCTCATGCATTCCGTCCCCGGCGTTTATCACTGATGCTTCTACATGCTTTGCCAGAAAATGCGGAGCACCGGACATATTATGACGTATTATTATTACGTCTGTCCCCATTACATCAAGGGTTCTCCCGGTATCTACAAGAGATTCTCCTTTTACAACACTGCTGGCGGCAACTGAAACATTCACGGCATCGGCACTCATATATTTAGCCGCCAGTTCAAAGGATACTCTGGTACGGGTACTGTTTTCATAAAACAGTGTCATAACTGTTTTTCCCCGTAGATAGTGTACTTTCTTGGTGTCGCTTAATACAATTTTCTTCATTTCATCCGCCGTATCCAGTATGGACATAATCTCCTCCGGGGTCAACTGCCGCATACCCAGGACATCCTTGTTTTTTAACTTCATCCTGCCTCCCGCCTTCCTTTTTTGAGAAAATAAAAATAGTAAGACCAAAAGTCTTACTATCTGAAAAATAAATCTTCTATTTGGTTGTTTGAATAATTAAAAAAGAGAACACGATGGCTTAAAATTCCGATTTTCCTTTTTTTCTGTTTTCGCATTCCAGCTCTACCGAAACCGAACACCTTCGTTTCCTCCGTTTCTCAACATCTAAGATATAGTAACATAAAACATTTACGTTGTCTATATGAAAATAAAAATATATTTTTTATCACGAGATCCAGGCTGCTATTAATGAATGGAAACAATTATCCATTGAAATCGTTTCAATATTATGTTAACCTATTACTAACTCATAAGAAAACTGACTGCTTTTGAGAGGAGAAAATAAGGTTGCAACAACATATTCAATTAATACAAAAAAGATTTAGCCAACTGAATAAAACACCAAAAAGCATAATAAAAATCGGCTTTTTGTGTCTGGTTGCATTAACTTCAGCATCTGCCATACTGGCTGTTGTGGATATGTTGTCACCGGGACTGTATTATGAAATGCCTCTTCTTATTCAGTCGCTGTTTACTTATGGGTTTTATCTGTGGGCAGTGCTGACTGTAGGTGCGTTAATATTGGACTTTGTGTTCCAAAAGTGATTTGTCATTTCTTTTTTGTTTTCTTCGGATCAGCAAAGTATGAATGCGTCCGAAGAACATGCAGAGCTGTCGTGGCAATGCATGATCCTTCTATACCATTTTTATTCTCCAAATGACTGTTTGTTATTAGATAACAAACCTGTCTCTGAGTTTTAGCCTGGCGATCTTTGCCAGGCTGTTTTTATTAAGATAATAATATCCTAAGAAAAAGGCGGGTTCTGTCCCGCCAGGTAACGAGTCATTGAATTGAATCCAGGAAAAGTTTCAAATCCTCCTCAGAGATATACAAAAGAACCCGGGCAGGAAATTGATCCTGGTTATTATCTAAAAAATCAAACTCTATCTTCCGTTCGTCACAATAGGTAGTCAAAAACTCTAATTCCTCATCATTTTCAACAGTTATAACCGGATAATATACACTTTCCATATTCAGTTCCTCCCCTTCTTTTTTCTATTTTTCTCTGTCTGTAAATAAGCTTCACTTATTTTTGCACTGTCATGCCATATAAACAACCGGAAATGCTATTGTTTTCAGACATAACAACACAAAAATTATCCAATATCAAAATTATACCATACAGATGCGTTCTCCCGCAATCCATACATATACATAATGCAATACAAAGGGTCGGCTATATATGGCGCACATTATTATAAAAAGCTTACCAAAACGGTAAGCTTTTTATGAGTTTTATCTTTTTCATTTTTTATTATAATAAGTTGAACAAAATAAATAGACTAAACCTTATAACAACGGAAGCAATTGCTTGCAATTGCAACACACCGTTATATCGAGGCGGGAGATATGCTTACGCCTGATTAAGGTAATCGGTACCCGCCACCTATAGAAGTGAGGCGGGGGCTCATCTTGGTTCCTCGTTATATCCAGGATTCATTACGCATTCTTCAATGTTTTCCGCATTGAGGATTTTCTCCATATCATCCAGATGGGACTTGCGACAAAAATGGATGAATAGGTACCGGATATGAAACCGACAATCAGCGGAAGACTGAATTCCTTAAGTGACGCTATATTGTTAATTGCCGCAAAAACGTAAAGGGCAATTACTACAATTAATGTAGTTGTTGTTGTGTTAATGGTTCTGGACAGGGATTGGTTGATACTGACACTAACAATATCATCCAGCGTATGTTTTTTCATGTTCTTGCTGTTTTCACGAATACGGTCATATACAACAATGGTATCGTTCAATGAATATCCCAATATGGTGAGCACTGCCGCTATAAATACTTCATTTACCGGTATTTTGAAAACAGTATACAGGGCAAATACAATCAGAATGTCATGAACAAGAGCCAGTATTGCCGTAATTGCCGCTGGAAAACCCGACAACGCACTGAATCTCCATGTGACATACAAAACAATCAGAATGGATGCGATAAGCAAGGCTTTCAGACCGTTCATAAGAGTTTCCTGTCCAATACTCGGCTGAACGCTGAGCATTTCCTGATTACCTCCCTGTTTTACATCAAAATTCTCGGCTACCAGATCATTCACGATACCCCTTTCTTCATCGGTTAATGTCTCGTCACTGGCAATATCCAGCCTTAACATAAATATTTTTCCGTCTTCATCCTCCGGGTTATAGGTTTGAAGCATCTGCGCGGTTACGGACTTGCCAAGGTTTTCTTCAATCAACTGCTTCGCCTGGTTGATATCCACCATATCGTTGGTTTCAACAAGAATCCTTGTTCCTCCCTTAAACTGAATATCCAGATTAAGACCGTTTATCATAAAGAAAATTATACCAACCGCAATAACAATAGCAGACAGCAAAAAAAACTTATTTCTATGCTTCAAAAAATCTATACTTTTCATTGTTATTCACCTCCTGTTATTTTATACCGTACAGCCATTTGTTCTTTGCAAACTCCACGCCTGTAACCGCCTGAAGCATTAAACGGGTGCCTACTACAGCCGTTAAGAAGCTTAGCGCCACACCAATTCCGAGAGTCAATGCAAAACCCTTGATAGGGCCTGTACCCATCATGAACAGAACAGCGGCAGTAATTAAAGTTGTTACGTTTGAGTCAAGAACAGCGGTCAATGCACGTTTAAAACCCTGTTCAACAGAAGCGCGCAAAGTTTTTCCGGCCTTCAGTTCTTCTTTTATTCTCTCAAATATTATAACATTGGCATCAACACCAATTCCAATGGCAAGAATAATACCACCGATTCCGGGCAGGGTTATGGAAGCGCCTGTCCAGGCAATAAACAGAAGCTGCAGTACTACCAAGCCAAACAGGGCAAAATTGGCTAACAGACCCGGCAGTCTATATATTAACAGCATGTAAATACACACAAGGATAAAACCTATAATTCCCGATGTTATTGCGACCCCCATTGCTCCCATGCCAAGCTGCGGGCTTATGGAGTCAACCTTTGTGGCAACCAGCCTGAAAGGAAGCGCACCGGCACGTATGGTCGCAGCCAGTTGCCCGGCTTCCACAGCATCCCGCTGTCCGGTAATAATTGCCGAACCACCGTCAATTCGTGTATTTACCGTTGGAGCCGAAATATATTGATCATCCAGAAAAATCGCAATCGGTTTTCCAATCAGTCGTCCCGTAGCTTCCGCAAAAGAGGCTATACCGGAAGGATCAAGCTCCAGATGCACAACCCATCTTCCCGGGTTATCCTGATCCGGGGCCGGATTTGCATCTTTCACCTGAGTACCCTGCAGGACAATTATCCCTGTTGGGAGATACTGTCCGAATTCATCTATTTTGTTCGGATCAACCTCCTGGAATGTAAGAAGTGCTGTTTTTCCAAGTTCATCTATGGTATCCTGGGGATTGAAATTGGTTTCCCCCGAAGCCCAGGGAATCTCAACGATAATGCGGTTGTTAACAGTGTCTATATTTATACTCCTGTCAAAAATTCTTTTGTTATCCAAGCGCTTATCCAGAATTGTTTTAGCCGAATTCAACCCTTTACCGATTTGTTCATTTGTCAATGAACCCTCTTCAATATACGGCTCCAGAATTGCGCTTACTCCGCCTCTGATATCAATCCCGGTACGAATACCGTCTCTTTCTTCATTTGTTAATTCATTGTATAGTAAAAACGCACATACAATAATAACAAGTATAACCGCAAACAGCTTTAAAACACTGTTTTTTTTCATGAAGTTCTCCTCCTTCTTTTGTCATACCGCTCATGTTATTATATAATCTATGTCAGCCTCGGTCAATATCGTTTTTTGGTATATTGACAGGAGCTGTACAAATACAGCTATCAGGCGCAGATATATCAAAACTTGTTGAATATTGAAGCTTGAATATTTTATAGAAGCTGGTTGTTGTTTATTACCAATTCAAACTTTAGTTTCAAAAATTCCGCCGCTCTTCGATTCATCTTCATACGATCGAGGAAAATTTCAAAATAGTCCATCACAGGGCATATTACAGTATCGATATCCAACTGCAGAATGGTTTTCATATTAACCGCATCTACAACAAGCCCGGATTTGACAACAGCATAATTCACGCGGTCATGTATATCAAAGGTTGAGATATCAGTGTTTGTTACCCTGCTTCTGTGAACGTCGGATTTGTCGGCTAAAATCAACGCCGCCGATACATTACTGACTGCCGTGCCGCTGCCTTCATCATGATTTCCAATAGCCTGCATAATTTCCCCGGCTTCTTCATACCCCATTCCCATTCCGGTTAAAATTTTATATGCCATATAAGCGCCCGTGTGCGCATGGTCATCCCGGTTAACGGCGTTACCGATATCATGGAGATATCCGGCTATACGTGCCAATTCAACTTCCCTGGCATCATGTCCCAGTTTTTTTAAAATTGCTCCCGCAGTATTGGAAGTTCTGCCGACATGCCGGAAGGAATGTTCGGTAAACCCACGGATCTCCAGTTGTTTTTGCGCCAGCTTCAGAAGAGTATTCACTTCCTCATTCTTTTTAACATCATCCAATGTTACCAGCAAAGTCATCCCTCCTCTTTTCTCAAATCAATCGTCGTTTGAAACCGGTCCGAGAGCAGTTCCTCTGACATTTCCATTGCCTTCAGCCATAATGCGCATTCCAATCTTCTTTTCTGCAGTTCGCATCCAATTTCATAACAGCCGGCCAAATCCTTGTGAAATTTCCATGCATTAGCGGCACACCCGCCGCTGCAGTAAAATTTGGCCCAGCAATTTCTGCATTTTTCCTTTGCGTACACATTGATGTTTTGGAATGTTTCCATGATGCCCGGACGGTTAATTCCATAAAATACGTCACCCAATAAAAACTCCGGCATACCGACAAACTGATGGCATGGGAACAAATCGCCCTGAGGCGTTACGGCAAGATACTCCGTTCCGGAACCGCAGCCTCTAAGCCTTTTTGCCACACACGGTCCTCCTTCAGGATCAATCATAAAGTGAAAAAAATTAACCTCCTTGCCTTTATTTTTCAGGTTGAACAATTCCATAGCGAGCTTTTCGTATTCCATAAATAGCGTATTAAGGTGTTCCTCCCGTATTTCCATGCCCGAACCATCCGGTAATACAACGGGCTCTATGGATATTTGATCAAATCCTAACTCCGCCATGTGAAGAACATCCTTTGAAAAATCCAGATTATTGCTTGTAAAGGTTCCGCGAACGTAATAATCCTTATCCTTCCTCATTTGCGCCATTTTCTGAAATTTTGGAACAATGGCGTCATAGCTGCCTCTGCCGTCTTTCCGAATGCGCATAATATCGTTTATATCCTTCCTCCCGTCGATACTCAAAACAATATTATCCATGGTTCCGTTCACATAATCCATTACTTTATCATCCAGCAGCAGGCCGTTTGTGGTAATTGTAAACCTGAAACGTTTGTTATGTGAGTTTTCTTTTTTCCCGGCATACTCTATAATCCCTTTTACCGTTTCCATGTTTAAAAGGGGTTCTCCGCCAAAAAAATCAATCTCGAGATTCCTGCGGTTACCCGAATTTTCCGTAACAAAATCAATGGCTTTCTTCCCAACCTCCAGAGACATATGAGACTTTTCGCCGCAATAATCCCCTTCTCCGGCAAAACAATACCTGCATCGCATATTACAATCATGAGCGATATGGAGGCATAGGGCTTTGACTACTACCGGAAGTGTCCGCCCCGCGAAAATTTCTTCATACGGGTCTTTCGAGAAAAGAAGCTCTTTTTCTTTAAGATATTCCAACTCGGTGCGGGCTTCTTCCACTATCTTATGCCCATACTCCGCTACGAGACCCTCTATTTTATTCTCAGTGGGAGTACCGTTTTCATCATAGCAGGACAGCACACCGTCTGCTTTATCATCAAGTATGTGAACCGCTCCGCTGTTAACATCCAGCACCATATGGGTATTGTGTATAGTAAACCGGTGAATCATGAATACAACCTCTTTATTCTAAATCATGTATTTATCTTATCAAATAAAAAGGGCTTTGCAGCCCTGTCGAGTTTTATTGTTTTCTTTCACATTTTTGATTTGCAACAGTACAGGAAGTTTTACAAGCCGACTGGCAAGATGTCTGGCATTCTCCGCAGCCCACTTTTTTTAAATCCTTGTTCAAAACATTGCCGTTTATTGTTTTTATATGCTTCATTGCGATATCCTCCTTGTATATTTGATTATGTACCGACACATTATATCACATCGCTTCTTTTTCGTACAATACAAATTTCATCCTTTGGAATCGCATTTTTCAACTGGGGCATTTCTGTTCTCCATCAAAATCTGCATGCCCATATACCTTTTTATTGTCGATTCGGTCTGATTTATCAGATCATTAAGAAACATTTTATACAAGGCCGTATCCTCAAACAGGTATTTTGTATCAAGCACCCTCTCTGTTAAGGAACAGAACATTTTTAAAACCTCCGGATCGCTAAGTGCCATGAAGTTTCTTTCCTTTGCCAGAATAAACTTCAGGAGAGACGGTATTTTAACATGATAGTTTTCCTCATTGCTTTCCACCCCGAGAAGCATGGCAAGATCAATATCCAGCCTGTCAATTATTTTTAACAGAATCTCCAGATTTGGATTTTTCTTAACACCATTTTCAATTTGTGACAAATAACCGGGAGAAATATTCAGTTCATCAGCAAACGAAACCAGGGAGATGTTTTTTTCTTCCCGCTTTGCCCTGATTATTTCACCAACCTTAATCCGCATAATGATCTCCGTTCCATTGATGTTTGATGTTTGATGTTTGATCTTTCAGCAATAACAGGTTAATATCAGTTTTTAATTCCTGCTGTTAATTTGATGTCGGAAATTAAAAATCCAAAATCAACTATATCAAATCACCCTATAACCATCCTATGATATGCTTTTTTCCCTTTTCGTATAATCATTTCGCCATTTTTAAAATCGGCTTCGGTAATAATAAGGTTCGGATCGTCCACCCGATCTCCGTTAATATACAAGCCGCCCTGCAGTATCACTCTTCTTCCCTCTCCTTTTGACGGTACCAGTTCAGCCAGTATCAGTATATCCAGAATACCGGTCCCATTTTGAAGCGCTTCTGTCTTAATATTTGTTGACGGAATGCTCTCTGAAGTTCCATCTTTGGCAAAAAGGGCTCTTGCCGCCTGTTGGGCTTTCCCGGCTTCTTCCTCGCCATGGACTGTTTTTGTAACCTCAAAGGCAAGAATCTCTTTGGCCTCATTGATTTTTTCGTCCCTGAACGCCGATAATTCTTCAATCTGCTCCATCGGAATAAAGGTTAAAAGCTTCAGGCATTTAATAACATCGGCATCATGCGTATTCCTCCAGTACTGGTAAAATTCATAAGGCGTTGTTTTCTCCGGATCAAGCCATATTGCTCCCTGTTCTGTTTTCCCCATTTTTTTACCCTCGCTGGTTGTCAGCAGTCCGAAGGTCATACCGTAAACTTCCTCACCCTCTACGCGACGTACCAGATCAACGCCGCCTAAAATATTACTCCACTGGTCGTCGCCGCCCAACTGGAATCTGCATTGATAATCCTGATACAGCTTCAGGAAGTCATAGCTCTGCATCAGCATATAATTGAATTCAATAAATGATAAACCTTTCTCCAGCCGGGATTTGAAACACTCAGCCGTAAGCATGCGGTTTACCGAAAAATGGACTCCGATATCCCTTAAGAATTCAATATATTTTAGACCCAAAAGCCAACCGGCGTTATCAATCATCAACGCCCTTCCTTCACTGAAATCCACAAGATTCCGCATTTGTTTCTTGAATTGGCTCGCATTGTACTGTATTTCCTTATGTGTCAGCATCTTGCGCATATCGGTTTTTCCGGTGGGATCTCCCACCATGGCGGTCCCGCCTCCCAATATCGCAATAGGACGGTGTCCAGCCTTCTGCATATGCGACATTACAACCAACTGGAGAAAATGACCTACATGCAGGCTGTCGGCCGTCGGATCGAACCCTATATAAAAAGTAACCTTTTCATTGCTTAAAATTACCCGTATTTTTTCTTCATGTGTAGCCTGTGCTATAAAACCCCGTTCTTTTAATATATCGTAGACGTTTGATTTTTCCAACTTATTCATCCTTTCCTGAATTTTAAACCTCTTAAAACAAGGAACCAACATGGCCCCCGCCCAACCTCGTATTGTGTGCAGAGGCAGGGGTGTTTGGGGTGCTTGATAAATGATTTCCCGCAATACCCATATTATAATGAATTATTCCCCACACTTCCAGTGTAAATGAAAAAAAACTTTTGCAGACCTGTTTTTGTGTTATAATATGATATGATAATTTTGCATATTTTTAAGAACCATTCCTTTCAGGAGGAGGATTATGAAACCGCTTAAGCTGTTTAATATTAAATTTAAAAGAGATAAGGTAAAAAAGGAAAGACCCTTAAAGGACAAAGCGAAAAGGACAAAAAAGATTAAACCGGACATCGCGGGTCCTAAAAAAAGAACTCCGGTTGTATCGGCTCTGTTATATATATTGCGTGTTTTGTGGGGCTCCTTCAAACTGATCCTGGCACTTGTTATTTTGGTCGGGTTTGTGGGCGCCGGTCTCGGAGCAGGGATGGTTTATGGTTATATTCAGACCACTCCAAGCTTAAGAGCCGTTGATTTACAAAGTACAAAATACAATACATTTATCTATGACACGGAAGGAAATGTACTTGCCGAACTGAAACAGTATGAAAACCGCGTATGGATTGACTATTCTGATATACCGAAAAATCTTATCAACGCCTATATTGCCATTGAAGATAAACGTTTCTGGGATCACAAAGGCGTTGATTTCATAAGGTTTTTCTATGCGTCCTATGACAGCGCCAAAAAACTTTTGGCCGGTGAAAAAAGCTTTCAGGGGGGCAGCACTATAACACAGCAGATGGTAAAAAACCTTACAGGAAATGACGATATTATTCCCAAGCGAAAAATACAGGAATTATGGCAGGCATTAAGGCTGGAACAGGAAGGTCTTTCAAAGGAAGATATCCTGACCCGGTATATGAACACCGTACCAATGGGAGGCTTGGTTTATGGCGTTGAAACAGCAGCCCAGGTATACTATGACAAGGACGTACGGGAATTATCCCTGGCTGAATGCGCCAGCCTTGCCGGTATAACAAACTGGCCGTCAAGGTATATTCCCATTAATGAGGATAATAAGGAAAGCAATATAAAAAGGACACATCACATCCTTGGGCTGATGCTGGAACAGGGCTTGATTACCGAACAGGAATATGAGCAGTCCATGCAGCAGGAAATTGCATTCACCTATAACCCGGGCGCCGGAAAGGAAACCAAAACAAGCACCCAGACTTACTTTGTCGATGAGGTAGTAAAATCCGTTATCCGGGATCTGAGCGAACAAAAGGGGGTCAGTGCCCAGACAGCCGAAGACATGATTTACAATGGCGGACTCAGAATAACCACTACTCTGGAGCCAAGGGTTCAGAAGGCACTCGATGAAGTTTATATGGACGACACATATTTTCCGCGAATTAATGACAATGCGGAATCAAGAGGTGAAATACCGCAATCGGCCATGGTTGTCACAGATCCATCAACAGGTGCTGTCCGTGGTTTGTATGGAGGTTATGGAGAAAAAACCGGGAGTG
>CAZSVI010000117.1:0-11542 GCA_964610205.1 uncultured Oscillospiraceae bacterium | reverse complement strand
AATACAGAGATATATGTATTCACTCCCCATAATCTTTGACTCCACATAATGGCGCTTATGGGGAGCTCTCCATAAGAGACATACAAACGCATCCTTACTGATATCTAATAATGTCGACGTCCAAACGGTGGCGAAAAGGCTCGGACACAGCAAGGCAACAAACACGACATCAATTTACAGCCACTTTCTCCGGAAGCCGGATCGGGAAGCAGCAGAGAAACTAGATAGCCTATTCCACAACAAAGAAAAAGGTAAAGCAGATACACAAAAGCGGGCTTGAAACCCGCTTCTTTTTTTGCAAATTTTCATATCTTTTGATAACTTTTTAAGACGTTAGTCCCCAAATAGTCCCCAAAATTCTATTATGTTAACCAATGGAAGTATATAACAAAAGCCCGAAACCATTACGGTAACGGACTTTCCTTTGGCAGGGGAGACAGGGATCGAACCCGCGACCCACGGTTTTGGAGACCGGTACTCTACCAGCTGAGCTACTCCCCTTTGACTGACGTATTAAAGTATACAATAGAATAAGCAGTCATGTCAATATCAAAGAAAAATTTCTGTCTATCGTCCTGTCTATATCAAATATTGCTTTTATAAGCGTTTAAACTGCAAATTGGCAGCCCCTGGTTAATAAACTTCTCTTCATATTCCGTAGTTACATTTCCATCCGGAAAGGGGCTTTTGTGAAGATCCCGGGTTATATTCCCGAGATGATATCCGGTTAGCATGAACTGTTCGGTGGAAAAGTCGAAAAAATCCATGTTGTCTGTTTTTAAGGCAATAAGACCGTCATCCTTCAGCAGTGATTTATAAATCGTAAGAAATCTTATGTGGGTAAGACGTCTTTTAGCATGACGTTTTTTAGGCCAGGGATCGGAGAAATTCAGATATATGCGGCTTAGTTCACCGGATTTGAAAAACTGTGACAGGTTCTCTGCGTCTGAATCCATTATGGCAAGGTTATATAAACCACCTTCCGGTATTTTTTTTATGAGCTTCACCAGAACCGAAGTGAATTTTTCCAGAGCAATATAATTAATATCCGGGTGTTGTACTGCAAGAGAAGTGATAAATTTACCTTTTCCTGAGCCGATTTCTATGTGAAGGGGATTGGAATTTTTAAAATACTCGTTCCATTTTCCTCTTAATCTGTCCGGTTCGTGGATAAAATTTGGATGATTATGCGCTAAATCCAGAGCATCTGGATTATTTCTGAGCCTCAAGGGGAATTGCCTCCTTTGCTTTAGTAAAAATGTTTTCTGTTACAAACAGATTAAACATAAAGATTATTAGCAATATGATATATATTATACTGAGTTTCATCAGTATTGTAAACAGACAGAAATAGAACAATACGAATTATTGGATATATGGGTTATAAGGCGTGCAAGCTAGTCAAATGCTGTGAAGGTTTCATTTGTCCTGGTAGTCTTACCTTGATAGACAACCAAATTCTACCCTCAGTCTTAGATTTGTAAATGAATGAATTAGTGACTCGACAACTAATCGAAAACATTTTCAAGTTTTATATCCAAGCCTTTGAAAAAACAAGATTGTACTGTATCTTTACCTTTATATGTCCGAACCCTGTCTATGTTCTTATCCTTGAATGTATATACAAGCACTTCACATGCTTCAGGGACCACAATCCAGAATTCACCTATACCGCCTTTCATATAAAGCTCAAGCTTTGCAATCATGTCCTTGTTTTTGGTGGACGGTGAAAGAATTTCAATCACAAGGGAGGGGATACCGTGATATTTTCCTTTCTCATCGACATTTTCACTGTCGCAAATGACCAATATATCAGGCTGGACGGTATTTTTCTCTTTATCTATCGAAATATTGATATCATAGGGTGCGTAAAAGGGTTTGCACTTTTTATCACTAAACCAATTGAAAAATGCACCATTAATCCTTGAGGATATAAGCTGGTGGGTGTGGGTAGGTGAAGCCAGAAGGTATATCGTACCGTTTATGTATTCATACCTGTTTCTACTGTCTTCCACAAGGCGGATATATTCATCATAAGTCCCTTTAAAGAACGGTCCGGATGAATATGCCGATGATGCTTCACAAATAAGATATTTGTTTTTTGCATCAGGATCGTACTTTGAAAGGCATGCTATTTCCTTCCCGTTTTTTGTAATAATGACATCTTCGTTTTCCGATATTTTCAGATACTTGCCGAGGTTGTTCTTTATCTCTGTAGCCGTAGCCATCATATTATCATCTCCTTCAAATCAGCTATATTATAATATAAATCAGCTAATAAATCAATAAATCAGCTAAAATGTCAACTGATATTTATAGCAGCCGGATTAAAAGTTAGTAATGCTTTTGAATATTCGTTTTTTTATTTGTTCTGTGATATTATGGTAGACAAGAATGCACCTTAAGGAAACCAAAAAGAACAAGCTGTAAAGGAGACACATATGAAGTACAAGTTATTGGCGGTTGATATTGATGGAACCCTGTTGAATAATAAACGGGAGATAACCACAAGAACAAAGGAAAGAATACATCAGGCAATTGAGAGAGGAATAATTTTTACCATATCCAGCGGCAGGCCCGTACAGGGCGTTCAGATTATAACTGATATTCTTGAAGTGGATATACCTGTTATAACATATAACGGCGCCATGGTTATTACAGGTAAAAGCAAAAAAGTTATTTATTCGTGTGAAATGTGTGAGAGTGACGCATTGGAGATTGATAGGCTTGGGAAAGAGAGGAATACAACGATTGCGATATGGTCCGGCAATAAGCTTTATGTAAACCGTATAGATGATAGAGCGGTTGCTTACAGCCGGGTCAGCGGGACAAAACCTGAGTTGTATCAGGATGTTCATGCCCTGGTTGATAAAGGAATTAGTAAAATACTTTGGTATGATGAAATTGAAAAAATAAAAACTTATGAAAATGAGCTTCAGGGATTGTTAGGCCCGACGGTAAACTTTCATACATCCCAGCCGATTTTTCTGGAATTTGTGGATGTTAAAGCCTCAAAAGCCATAGCCCTTGAGAAGATGGGGGAATATTACGGTATCTGCCGGGAGGAAATAATTGCTGTCGGCGATGGTTTTAACGATCTATCCATGATACGATATGCGGGTTTGGGAGTTGCTATGGCCAATGCACCATCAGAGGTGAGAGAAGCAGCTGGCTTCGTTACATTTTCCAATGACGAGGATGGGGTTGCACATGTAATCGATCTTTTTATATTAAACAGGTAAAGCGGAGGTTTGGCTTGATTTAAAGAAATTTGCATGATCTTGATTTTAATCCTGCAAAATTATATAATGATTTTACGGAAATAACTTTAACTTAAGCAAAAATGAAGGAGGCACTATGGAAAGCTTGATAAGCCTGATGAATAATAGATATCCCAAACTTAGCAAAGGACATAAGGCTATTGCTTCTTATATTATTAATCATTATGACAAAGCTGCCTTTATGACGGCGGCAAAATTGGGAGAGATGGTTGGAGTCAGTGAATCGACGGTTGTCCGGTTCCCGGTGGAATTGGGTTTTGAAGGATATCCCATGCTGCAGAAGGAGCTTAAGGAAATGATCAAAAGCAAGCTTACTTCGGCACAAAGGCTGGAGGTTTCATCCAGCAGGATTGACAAGGATAATGTTGTAAAAAGTGTTCTTCAGTCAGATATGAATAAAATTAAAATGACTCTGGAAGAAATAGATATAGATATTTTTAATAATATTGTTGAGGAAATATTGAGAGCGAAGCACATTTATATTCTCGGGGTCCGAAGTTCAGCACCACTGGCCAGTTTTTTGGGTTTTTACTTTAATCTCATATTTGAAAATGTACGTCTGGTGCATACTACCAGTGTCAGTGAAATGTTTGAACAGATTGTCAACGCACAGAAAGGGGATCTGGTTATTGGAATCAGTTTTCCAAGATACTCCAGAAGAACTACAAGAGCAATGAATTATGTACATGAACAGGGGGCTACGGTTATTGCCATTACGGATAGCAAAGAGTCCCCATTAGCCCGGTGTGCGCATTATTCCATCTTTGCACGCAGTGACATGAATTCCTTTGTTGATTCTTTGGTGGCGCCTCTCAGTGTTATAAATGCCATTATCGTGAAAATAGGTTTGAAACGGAAGGAACAGATACAAACAACATTTGAAAAGCTGGAACACATATGGGATGAATATCAGGTTTATGAAAAGGAAGATCAAAATATAACTAATCAGTCGGATTGACAGAAAAGCGGAGTTGCTATGAAAACAATAGGAATTGTAGGCGCGGGCGCAGCAGGTCTTATTGCTGCGGGAAGAGCGGCGGAAAGGGGACATCGCGTTTTTATTTTCGAGAAGAACAACCTGGCGGGAAAAAAACTCCGGATTACAGGGAAAGGCAGATGCAATATTACAAATGCGTGTGATATTGATACTTTGATTTCTAACGTACCGGGAAACGGCAGGTTTTTATATTCATCCTTTAATTTGTTTTCCAATACACATATAATTGATTTTTTTGAAAACATGGGTCTTCCCTTGAAAGTTGAGCGCGGAGGACGTGTTTTTCCTGTATCTGATATGGCAAAAGATGTTGTGGATACTCTTTTATCTTATAATCAAAAAAATAAAGTTAATATTATTTATAATTCCCCGGTCGCGGAAATTCTTGCAGAAGACGGAAGAGTAACCGGTGTAAGGCTGGAAGGAGGAACGACAAAAAAACTTGATGCCGTGATAGCGGCAACAGGCGGAGTTTCATATCCGGGAACAGGTTCCACCGGTGATGGCTATAAAATAGTACAAAAGCTTGGCCATACAATTATTCCTTTAAAGCCGTCCTTGGTTCCGCTAGTCATAAAAGATGATTGGGTGAAGGAATTACAGGGCTTATCACTGAACAATGTTGCCATAAGGCTATTGGACAAAGCGGGAAGGGTTATATACGATGATTTCGGAGAAATGATGTTCACTCATTTTGGGGTAACCGGTCCGGTAATACTTAGTGCAAGCCGTCATATCCTTGATTACGGATACCGTAATGTTTATCTTGTGATTGATCTGAAGCCGGCTTTATCGTATGAGAAAATGGACAACCGCCTGCAGAGGGATTTTTTGAAGTTCTCCAGAAAGCAGTTTAAAAATGCGTTGGATGACCTGCTTCCCAAACTTCTAATTCCCGTTATTATCCGGTTAAGCCGGATTCCTCCTGATAAGCCTGTTCACCAGATTTCAAAAGAAGAACGGCAGTATCTTGGAAATCTCTTAAAGAATCTTTCCTGTGAAGTTTCAGGTTCCCGTTCTTTTGACGAAGCTGTGATTACATCCGGTGGTGTTTCAGTAAAGGAAATTACTCCGAATACCATGGAATCAAAAATTGTTCAAGGCTTGTATTTTGCCGGTGAAATGATTGATGTTGACGCTTACACCGGGGGATATAACCTTACTATAGCTTTTTCAACCGGATTTACCGCAGGAAACAATGTATGAATGATAAAATATGATAAAAATTTCAAAGATGGGAATAATAAAGAAGCCTGAAGCTTTCTCGGGCAAAATACATGAAGTGTGTGGTTTTATGAGAAAGGGCTGGTTCTTTATATTTCTATCCATAATCATGTGCATTTCTCTTGCCGGAGTGCAGATAGCACGGATTTACCCGGTTGGAATGGAAATTCCGGAGGACCCGTTTTCAGGTATGCCATTGCAGACTTTTCATTCTTTAATTGAGCGGGGTTCTGTAATATTGGATGTTATAGGGCCGTATAAAATGCACGACGTAATGATCTATAAAAACGGAGATCGCTGTCTTTTAGTTGAAGAGTTTCCTATCGCTGTACAGGTTATGGAAGGTGATGTATTGGAAGTATGGGTAATTGAAGAACTTCCTGGTACTTCTTTAATAGTTAAAAGTACATCCGGAAATATCAGGCTTAAATATGCCCGGACATCATTGCCGTTAGTAAAAGGACTGCACCGTATTGGCAAAGTAATACTGTATTAGTAGCTTTATATGATTAAAGTGCAGTTTCATATTTTTTGTGGAGTTGTACTTGATTTTTTTCGCGATACATTATACTATACTGGTATATACAACTATACATATACACAATTATTAAGGGGGTTTATCAATATGGCTGTTACGAAAGTGCCTTTTTATGGTCATGTAAGACAATATGAGAGCATCAGGAGCGAGATTGATGCAAAAATGCAGGAAGTCATTTTAAGTGGACAATATGTACAGGGACCTATGCTTAAAAAATTTGAAGCAGAACTTGCCGGATATGCCGGTGCAAAGTATGCCATTGGCGTAGGCAATGGAACCGATGCGCTTTGGTTGACGTTTATGGCGCTGGGGCTGAAACCCGGAGATGAGTTGATAACCAATGCCAATACTTTTTTTGCTACGGCTGAGGCCATGTGGATTGCAGGTTGTACTGCTGTTTTGGTAGACTGCGATGAAAAGACCCGCTGCATTGATCCTCAGGCTATCCGAAAAGCCATTACCAGACGGACTAAGGCCATTGTCCCGGTTCATCTTTACGGACAGTGCGCCCCTATGGATGAAATCCGTAAAATTGCGGATGAGTACGGTTTGTTCGTAATTGAAGACAATGCCCAGGCCATTGATGCATCGGGTGACACATTTAAAATAGGGGAATTATCCGACGCGGTCTGCACAAGCTTTATCATACAGAAAAACCTTGGAACCTATGGAGACGGAGGAGCTATATGGACCAAACATTCCTATATCAACGACAAAGTCCGGAAACTCCGCAACCACGGCTCAAGCCAGCGCGACCATCACAGTTATGGTTTTAACAGCCGCCTTGACGATCTGCACGCCGGCATACTGAGCGCAAAGCTGAAGCATGTAACCGAATGGAGCGATAAGCGCATTGCCATTGCTAAGAAATATGATGAAGGATTAAGGGATTGCAAGGATATTCAATTACCATACAAGCGCCCCGGATACAGGCATGTATATCATTTATATGAGATTGAAACAAAATTCGCGGAAGACAGGGATCCCTTATTGAAATATCTGAATCATAACGGTATAGACGCAAAAACGCATTACTCCATTGCAATCCATAAGCAGGAAGGCTTCCCGTGGGGCAAGGATGCAAGATTGTCAGGGCCTTTGACCAATGCGGAGAAAAACGCGTCCTGCTGCATATCCCTGCCTATGTTTCCTGAATTGACAGATCAAGAAGTGCAAACAACCATTGACGCTATTAAATCGTGGAAGAAATAAAAATAGTGGGGGGAATCATATGAGTAACAGAGTTTATACCGTTGCTGTCCTTGGTGCGGGAAAAAGAGGCAGGATGCATGCCAAGCTGTTCAGCAGGAATACCAGGTTTAAGCTTGCAGGTCTTTGCGATTTGGACAGGGAAAGGCTTTCCGCGGCAGTATCCGAGTGCGGCCAGCCGCCGCTTTATGAAGATGTTAATCAAATGCTTCATGATACAAAACCCGATATTTTTTGTTTCTGCACTCCGCCTGCCATCAGGAAGAGCCTTTTTGAACTGGGTATTCGGCACAACGTTAAATTAATCGCTTATGAAAAACCAATGTCAACCCATTTTAATGAAGCTTTAGAATTGATAAAACTGGCTCGTGATGCTGGAATAAAAACAGTAATCAGCCATCAGCAGAAATATGGGAGCCATTATCAGGCGGTGAAGAAAATAGTGGACAGCGGCAAATTGGGCCGTATTCAGAGTATTTACGGTCACACATGGGGATGGTATCTGCACATGGTAACCCATGTAATGGATTACCTGCGGTTCTATAACAATAATGCCGAAGTGGAATGGGTAGTAGGCCAGATAGACGGCAGGGAAAAATTAGATGATAATCATCCGTCGCCCGAATATGCGGGCGGATTTATCCAGTTCGCAAATGGAGTTCGTGGTATAGTGGAAGTGGGTGCGTTGTCCCCTGATGTTCCTGAAAGCGAATACCCATGGCATAAAGGACGCTTCTGCATTCAGGGAACCAAAGGGTTTGCGGAGGTGATTATCGGCGCAGGCTGGAGAGCATCCACAGAAGAAGGGTATCAGGAAGGACCCGGCTGTTTCAATTATGAAACCGATGGAGCTGCCTATATTGACGATATAGCCCTATGGCTGGATGGAGCAAAGGTTCATCCATGTAACGGTGAAGATGCTTTAAAAGGTTTTGAGATGTCCATGGCTTTACTCAGATCAGCCGTTCAACGTAAAATAATCCATCTTCCGCTGGAGCCGGGGGAAAACGAAGTTGAAGCCATCCGAAGGGTTATCCCCAAATAAACCGGTACATACAAATTTTATTGAGGTAAGGATGTCCCCGCCTTTATAGGTGGCAGGTACCTATTTCCTCTATCAGGCGGTGGGTATATCCCCCACCTCAATATAACGTTCTTGGAGCAAAACTCCAAGAACGTTGTTGCGGTGTGATGCAATTACAAGTAATTGCTTCTGTTGCAATTGCTTTTGTTGTTATAATTTCATTCACAAAAGGACTGCACCGTATTGTCAAGGTAATACTGTATCCGTTGCTTTATATTCATGTCGGTAAAAAATACAAATTGCTATTTGCAGTGTTTTGATAGAATTTCAGGGTTTTGAGCAAATTGTTTAAAAAAAAGAAAAGTTTTTTTGGGTTTCTATTTGCCCGAGTGCTTTTGCTTCACAAAATGACAGCAATAGAATTATTGTGATGGAATTATATTTACCTTGTATTCACCGAAAGCTTCTTATATAATGTTTATGATGAATTTTAAAAATAACGAGGCTAAAACGATGGTTTTGTAATAGCAAAATCTGCCGTTGTAATAAGAACCTTGCTGCGGTGTGATGCAATTACAAGTAATTGC
Organism: uncultured Oscillospiraceae bacterium; assembly: GCA_964610205.1. Taxonomy (GTDB): domain Bacteria; phylum Bacillota; class Clostridia; order DSM-8532; family DSM-8532; genus CAZSVI01. The sequence continues at coordinate 2,682 of CAZSVI010000117.1, read as the reverse complement.
TTCTGTTGCAATAACGGTGTGATGCAGTTGCAGGCAATTGCTTCAGTTGTTAAATAAATAATTCATACCGGGGGATTATTATGATAAAAGAACAGCTACATGCAGAATACGGAAGCAAGGACGTAGTCAAGGCTGCTATTAGAATGGCGCTGTCGGCAAGCCGTGATGAGGAAAAGGAACTTAAGGCGGAATATAACGGGATGGGGATAAAATCCTGCGCTGTTGATTACGGCGGAGACTTTATCACATCTATTATGAAAATTATTGAAAGGGCTGTGGTTTCCTCAAAAAGGGAAGGGGTTATTGTAGAAAGCCATGCGGAAGAAGGTGCTGTTGCAGGTGCTGCCCGGGAAGCTCTGTCGCAGATTACAACAAAAGCCATTGGCCTTAATATCGGTGGGAAAATTGGAGTTTCAAGATATCATGATCACGTGGCCGTATGCGTATTTTTCGGTATCGGCCTGTTGCATTTGAATGAAATATCAATAGGAATTGGTCACAGGGTCGTGTGATGTCTGATTTTTAATATATGAGATTCTTCGCTTTGCTCGAAATGATATAAAAACTTCGTTAAACTTATATAGATTTTTCATTTTTGTTTTGTTCTGGAGGTTTGTGGTTTGAAGATGATACAAATCGCTATTGACGGGCCATCCGGTGCCGGAAAAAGCACTATGGCGAAAATGATTTCAAAGGAGTTGGGAATCCTTTACCTGGATACGGGTGCCATGTATCGCGCCTTTGCGTTAAAAGCAATCCAATCCGGAGTAAATACGAAGGATAGCAATTTGCTTGCCGAACTTGCAAAAAGTATTGATATAAAGGTTGAGTATACGGATAGCCAGCAAAAGGTCCTTCTTGACGGCAAAGATGTTACGGATCAAATAAGAACACCTGAAGTCACGGTTGGATCATCGGATGTAGCGGTTATACCGGCGGTCAGGATAAAAATGGTTGAGTTGCAGCGTAAAATTGCCGAATCAAACAGTGTTGTAATGGATGGCCGTGATATCGGGACTAATGTATTGCCGTTTGCGGATATAAAGATATTTCTTACAGCATCGGTCGAAGACAGGGCCCTGAGAAGATATGAGGAACTCCTGGCAAAGGGAACACTTAAACAGACCTTTGACGAGCTTAAGCAAGAGATGGAATACCGGGATAAAAATGACAGCAGCCGCAGCTTTGCCCCTTTAAAAAGGGCTGAGGATGCAATATTGTTGAATACCACAGGTTTTCCGGTAGAAAAGTCTGTCAGTCTGATATTGGATATTGTAAAGGCGAGGATATAATATGTTTTACAGATTTGTTTGCGCAATGTGCAGGCTTTTTTTCAGATTATTCTTCAGACCCACCTTTAAGGGCCTCGAAAATGTGCCGGTGAATGGCCCTCTGATTATATGCTCAAACCATATAAGTATGCTGGATATGTTTTTGTTTGGCCCTATGCTGCCGCGCCGGATATACTTTATGGCAAAAGAAGAACTTTTTAAAATTCCTTTATTGGGTTATGCGCTGAAGGAACTGGGGGCATATCCTGTTAAACGAGGGCATGGTGATTTGTCTGCGGCAAAAACCACATTAAAGCTTTTACATGAGGGCAAGGCGGTAGGAATTTTTCCCGAAGGAACCCGAAGAAAAAAAATTGAAGGAAGGCTTAAGCCTAAAAGCGGAGCTATATTATTTGCATTGGAATCCGGGACACCTATTCTTCCCGTGTGTGTGTCCGGAAATTACAGAATATTTTCAAGAATAAAGGTTGTATATGGGCAACCCTTTAACCCCATTTCGGGGGATGGTACAAAGGCGTCAAAGACCGAAATGCAGGATATGGCAGACAGTTTGATGGGGAAAATTTACTCATTAATTTAAAAGGCATAAATATATATTTAATTTTAAACATATCTTTAAGGGTTTAGAGGATATATTATGAAGTGTGTTAAAAATTATGCACGCAAGCGATAAAAATAACGGATTGGGAAAGTTTGAAAACAGGAGGATTGAATGGTTAATATTATACTGGCGGAAACGGCCGGTTTTTGTTTTGGAGTAGATAATGCTGTAAAACTCGCATTTAAAACATTGAATGAATTTCCGGATAAAACCCGTACATTTGGCGAACTGATCCATAACCGGCAGGTATCCGATAATTTAATCGAAAAAGGCGTTGAGTGTGTTCAGTACCTGGAACAGCTTCAAAAAGATGATCACGTTGTTATAAGAGCACATGGAATCGGGGAAGATGTGTATGTGGCGTTAAATGAAAAGCAAGTTTTGATTCATGACGCAACCTGTCCATATGTAAAAAGAATACATACTCTTGTAAGACAGAAGAATCAGGAAGGCTGCCGCATCATTATCGTTGGAGACAGAGAACATCCGGAAGTTATTGGGATTAACGGCTGGTGTGAAAACAGAGCTTTTATTGTATCGGACTTAAAAGAGGTTCGTGATCTGCCATATACGGAAGAATGTGTATGCGTTGTTGCCCAAACAACCATGAAACCCGAAAAGTATGAAGAGATTTACAATTTCGTAAAGAAAAAGTTTGCAAATGTCATAAAATTTGATACAATATGTAGTGCGACTGAAAAACGACAACGGGAAGCCCAAGAGATATCAGAAATTGCGGATATGATGGTAGTAATCGGTGGGAGAAACAGTTCAAACACACAGAAATTG
>CAZSVI010000116.1:0-11784 GCA_964610205.1 uncultured Oscillospiraceae bacterium | reverse complement strand
AGAAGCATTTTAAGGCAGGATCCCGATATCATTATGATTGGTGAAATACGGGATGAGGAAACCGCGCAAATCGCTGTAAGAGCTGCCATTACAGGGCATCTGGTGTTGTCTACCCTGCATACCAACGATGCTCCGGGCGCTGTTGCCCGGCTTGTTGACATGTCGCTGGAACCATATCTTGTAGCCGACGCGATAGCGGGCATTGTCGCTCAGAGACTGGTAAGGAAGCTTTGCCCCAACTGCAGGGAGGAATATTTATCCGACAAGAAAGATATGGCTTTGCTTAAACTTGAAAGCCCAACCATGTTATACAGGAGCAGAGGCTGTGCCGAATGCGGAAACAGGGGTTATAGGGGCAGAAGGGCGGTTCATGAGGTAATGTATGTGGAAAGGGAACACAGGGCGGCTATTGAAGGCGGATGCAACGCGGATGAACTCAGAAGAATATCCCTGAATTCGGGTATGGTAAGCCTTTTTTATAATTGTAAAAATCTTGTATTGAAGGGGGAGACGACCGTACAGGAGATGGTCAGGACAGTTTATGCGAGAGATTGATTATACCGACATTGAAAAACTACTGGAATACACATGCAAAAACAAAGCGACCGATTTGCTTATTTCCGTGGGAACAAAGCCAACCATCAGGGTCAGTACCATATTGGAGCCGGTACAGGGCAGCAGTGCCCAAACGATTGATTCTTCCGAGAAAATGGTTCAGACTTTGCTGGATGAAAAGAAGAAGCAGAGGCTTGAAAATGATGGTGAGGTTGATTTTTCATTTTCAAGATCGGGTTTGGGAAGGTTCAGGGTAAACATTTATAAACAACGGGGGACATACTCGATAGCCATCCGTTCGCTGCCTTTTGAAATCCCTGCCTTTGAGGAACTTGGACTTCCGGATGTTATCAAGACCTTTTCAAGGAGACCGAAAGGGCTGATTCTGGCCACAGGCTCCACGGGGAGCGGAAAATCCACAACACTTGCCAGCATAATAGACATGATAAACAATGAAAGGCACTGTCATGTCATAACAATTGAAGACCCTATAGAATACCTGCATCGTCATAAAAACAGCATTGTCGACCAAAGGGAAGTCGGCTCCGATACAAGGTCTTTCGCTTCGGCCGTAAGGTCGGCGTTAAGGGAGGATCCGGATGTCATTATGGTAGGGGAAATGCGTGATCCCGAAACCATATCGGTGGCCCTTACGGCAGCGGAAACAGGACATCTTGTTTTTTCAACATTGCATACCGTAGGCGCGGCCAAAACAATAGACAGGATCATCGACGCTTTCCCGCCGGCGCAGCAAAACCAGATAAAAAGCCAATTCGCCACGGTAATTGAAGGAATTATATCCCAGCAACTGATACCCCTCAGAAAAAATAAAGGCCTGGTCGCGGCCTGTGAGGTTATGGTGGCAAACGCGGCCATAAGAAACCTTATCAGAGAGGGGAAGCCCTATCAGATAAACAGCATTATTCAAACGGGCGCGAATCTGGGAATGCAGTCCCTTGAGGCCAATCTTGCCTCGTTGTGCGCTTCGGGTGAAATTACACAGGACGACGCGGTTATAAGGGCGATGGATACCCAGTTGTTCTTCCAGTTAATGAATAAAAGGTGGTAATAAATATGCCGTTATTTACATACAGAGCCAAGAATTTGAAAGGCGAGGAACTGACAGGTGAATACGAAACCACTACCCTGGGTTCTCTTGAGCACATGCTTAAGGAACGGGGATATTTCCTTGTGGATGCAAAGCATAAAGGGCATGTTTTTTCATTTTCCGGACTCTTTGCCAGGATTAAGGTTAAGGATCTTTCTGTTTTCTGCCGGCAGTTTTCCGTTATTGTGGTGTCGGGTATCGCGATTGTGGAAGCGGTGGCGATACTCAGGGATCAAACCGAGAATAAAAAGTTTAAGGATATTCTTACCGAAATACATGAAGAAATACAGAAAGGAAAACTTTTATCCGAGGCGATGTCGATATACCCCGAAGTATTCCCTGAGTTTCTTTCAAGCATGATAAAGATAGGGGAGGCAAGCGGTACTCTGGATACGGTTATGTCAAGAATGGCCGATTATTATGAAAACGACAACCGAATCAGGATGAAGGTTAAAACCGCTATGACATATCCCACGATTATCGCGGTCCTTACCGTATGTGTCGTTATACTCCTGATGACGGTTGTCCTTCCCATGTTCGCGGGTGTTTTGGGTTCAATGGGCGGTCAGATGCCGTTGCTGACACTTGTACTCATGGCCGTCAGTGATTTTATCGTTGAAAATTTTCTTGCGCTGCTGCTGCTGGTTGTATTCCTTATCGCGGCAATTTCCTATTATCTCAAGTCGGAAAGCGGCAGGCGGTGGTTTGACAGGCTGAAACTAAAGGTTCCCTTTGTTAAAAAAACCGTGGTGAAGGTTATAACCTCAAGGTTCGCCCGCAGTATGGGCATCCTTTTGAAAAGCGGGATACCCATCATAACAGCCATGGAGATAATGGGTACCCTTATTGGAAACAAGGCAGTGGAGGAAAGGTTTGAAAGAAGCCGTGAAGCCGTAAAAGAGGGAAGGGGAATCGCGGGCCCCATGAAGGAGCTTGGCGTGTTCCCTCCCCTTCTTATACATATGATATCCGTGGGTGAAAGCACCGGGGAGCTTGATGAGATGCTGACGCGCACGGCGGGATTTTTCGACGAGGAGGTGGAGGAGTCAATCACCAAGCTGACCTCAATGGTTGAGCCGGTGATGATTATCGTGCTCGCAGCGATTGTAGGTACGATACTGCTTTCGGTAATGCTGCCGATGATAAGCATAATGTCAACAGTTAATTAAAATTTATTTTTATGGAGGTTTTTGAAATGACTAATGTAATGATGAGGTTTAAAAAGAACAGAAAAGGATTCACATTAATCGAGCTGATAGTGGTTATCGCGATTATAGCCATATTGGCGCTAATTCTTGTACCAAGGTTTACAGGGTTTACGGATACGGCACGTACGAGAGCTATGAATTCCGAGATGAAAGGAATTGTATCCGCAGTTGAAGCGAATTACGCAGATACTGGTTCATGGCCACAGGGAAGCACGGATCTAATTCTTCATGGTAATATTCAAACTATATTTGGTAAAACGCTTGATGGTACTATTTCTAGATCAGAGACTGGTGGTACGTTAACAGGATTTACTTACACCAAAACCTTTAGTGGAGGTAGTTCTCAATCAAGAACATTTACTTATGCTACAGGTGTAATTAACTGATTTATAATCACAACTTTTTGTGCCTGATGAAAAAAGAAAAGATTGATTATTTTCTTTCCGGCATCTGTGGCTGCGCAATTAAGCAGCCACAGATGCCGGAGACAGGCTTCATGCATGTCCAGACAACAAAGGTATGCCCGGCCTTTAATCCGGGTACGGCTTTGTTTTTTGGAAAGGAGTGGCGGCAAATGCGGAATTGTAAAGGGTTCACCTTACTGGAGCTTGTCATCGTTATCGGTATTCTGGGAATACTGCTGGCTGCCGCATATCCGAATATCGTCGCCTACAGGGAAAGAGCCCTGGAAAACGAACGGGTAAACCATGAAAAAGTGATAAACAAGGCCCTGCGGCAGTATTACGCCTTTACAGGAATGTATCCGAACCAGGCAGACATAAACGAGTTTGAACGGGACGATCCCATAACCGAAACCGAACGGGTTACGCTTATGGATGAAATACTGGCAAAGACCCGCGTAAAGATGGATGATACCATATTCGACTATGAATACCTGTATATTGAAAGCAGCGCGAAATATTGTATTGACACAATTACCGCAGGTTACAAATAGCAAACAGGCAGTGTTTTTACGGATAAAAACAGTACGAAGCTTCTTAAGCGTCCTTTTGGAGGAAACATGAAACCATGTTTTTTGAAGTTTTTAAAAAGCAATAAAGGATTCAGTCTTGTAGAGCTGATAGTCGTCATGATTATCCTGGCAATGCTGGGCGGCGCCGTGCTTTCCCTGGTTAGTTCGGGAGGCGCGTCGTACAGGAAGGCTTCCGATAATCTTGATGCACAGCAGGAGGCCAGGATAGCCATGTCTTACATAAACGTGAAATTAAGACAGAATGATCGTTTGGGAGCGGTTGAACTGGTTCAGCGGGAAATCAATGAAAGCAATGTCGATGTTTTAAAAATAGAAAAACCAACGGGAGAATACTGGTGGATATATTTTTATAACGGTGTCCTTTACGAGCGTGTCGGAGCCACCTTCACGGGATATGTAAGGGAAGCGGAAATCGCATCCGTTTCGGGTATAGCTCTGAATGATTATGAAGACAACGGCTCTAAAGGAATTGAGATGAGGGTTGACTATTTTGACGGAACGGAAGCAAAAAACCTTAAACAGTTGATTATTCTGCGATCCGGCAATTAAAAATATATATCAAAAGGGATATGTATTCAGGAGGTAGTTGAATGATAGCCGAAAAAATACTTGGAGTGGATATTGGAAGTAAAATAACAAAGCTTGTACTTGTCAAGCAGGGTAAAAAGCCGGTTGCTCTTACAAGCGCCTCATTTAAAACACCTGATAACAGCGTTACCGACGGAGAGATCAACTATCCTGTGTTAATAGCTGAAGCAATAAGGGAAACAATGGCGCAAAACACTATGAAAGCATCGGGTATTGCCTTTTCCATCAGTTCGCCGCATCTCATTGTAAGGGAAATAAAGCTTCCGCTGACAAAAAAGGAAGAACTGGAGCCGGCCATACGGTTTGAGATGAACCAGTTGTTTCCGGATACAAATCAAACCCATACAATCGCTTATAAAATAAACAGGACGGACGAGGGTTTCATTGAAGGGATTGCGGTATTGTGTCCGAACAAACTCCTTGAAGGGTACAGGGAAATCGCCAGATTAACGGGAATGCCGTTGAAATATATCGATGCGGCATCAAACGCGATGGTAAAAGCATTTGATACCTTTATACATGACAGCATGCCCGGAGAAGTGTTTGTTATCGCGGATATCGGCTATACAAGCTCTCAGGTGGCGGTTATAAAAGATGGGAAGCTTGCACTGAGCAGGCATGTATCAAGCGGAGTTTACGAAGTGGACTCCCTTATGTCCGAACGTCTTGGAATTTCTGTTGAAGACGCGAAGGACACAAGAATAAACAGCAAGTACCGTGATCTTGAGATTAGCGATGAGGATTCGAACGCCTTTATAAGAATCGGCTGTACCGCCGTTGAAAACCAGCTCAGGCAGACAATTGAGTATTATACATATAACCGCGGCGAAGGCCGGATATCCGCTATATACCTTACCGGCTCCGGCAGCCTTCTTCCGGGTGTCTGCGGCTTTTTTGCCGATACGCTCAATATACCGGTATCCCTGGCTGAAACCGTATCCAGGGAAACCGCCTTTTCATTTGACGCGGCGAACATGCTTCAGGCAGCCGGCTCTACCTTAAGGCCCGACGGAGACAACGATATCAATATTGATACCGGTTTAACCGAAGGCTCGGGGACAAAGAAAAAAATGGGGAGGCCGCAAATAGTCATACTTTCGTTTTCCTTAATTCTGTTACTGGCAGGGGCCGCGTTTGCCTTTCTTTACCTGGGAATATCGGAGCTTGGTAAACAGGAAGAAACCAACAGGGATAAAATGCGTATGTACATGGATATTAACACAGTCCGTAATGCTGTTTCCGATAAGGAAGCAATGCTTCAAAATATTGACGTTGTTATAGAAGCGGTTGATTCCGTATCGCTTATTAATACAGAGATATTCAACTGTATCGCCAGCGTAATGCCCGAAGAAATATTTGCACTGAACTACAGCATTTCGGAAGGAGATATAAACATTGCCGGCAAGTCGGCGGATAATGAAAGTATCGCCTATTTTATTTACGCATTGAAGCAATTGGACAATTTTACCGGTGTAAACATAAAAAGTATTTCGGTCAGGGCTTCTGAAGATGGTACGCCTATGGATTATAATTTTCTGCTCAGTCTCAAACTGAAATAACGGGAGAGAATGTTATGAAAAAAGGATTATCGGGAATATCAAAAAGCAACAAAATCACAAGAAGAGAATTTGTTCTTATTTTACTCCTTCTTCTGATACTGGAAGGCTATTTACTGGTTAACTATCTGCTTATTCCAAAGTGGAACGAATATCAGGATTTAAAAAGCAGGATTGAAACTCAGGAAGACAACCTGAAAAGGCTTGAAGCTGAGTATTCAAAAAAGGCGGAATATGAACAGAAGCTTAAAACGCTGGAAGCTGAGCTGGATGAAAAGAGCAAGCGGCTTCCGCCTTATTCCTCCCAGGAGGATGTTATACTCACAATAGACAGGTTTTCGAGACAGTCCGGCGTCGCCTTTGATGTTTTGTCCTTTGGAGAGGCTTCTGTAACCGGCGCCAACGATTTCGCCAAACAGGCCGCGGCCAAAGAGGCAAACACGCAAGCCGCGGAATCACCGCAGGGCAGCCGGGACGCAAAAATTATTTATCAGGATATCAATGTCGGTTTTTCCGGTACATATACCTCTCTTTACAGCTTCCTCAACCTGCTTGAAAACAATGACACAAAGGTAGCCGTAACCGAGCTCAGCCTGCAGAGGATGACCCACAATTTTCTGAGGGGATCCATGGGCTTTAAATACATAGGGTATCTGCAGCCCGGTGACGACAGGGTATATGAGCTAGAGATACCGGAAATTGAGGGCAGGAGTGATCCGTTTATACCGTATTCCGGATATACCGAAGGGATTACAGGTGTTTCAGGAAATGCTGATGAAAAGCAGACCGACCCGGATTTTTTGATGATAATAAACTCTTACCTTGACAATGCTCCGAAAATAATTCTTGGCCGCTTTCCGGCAGGGGATTCTGAGGTTTACTTTAATTCAAACAACGGAACAAAGGGGCGGCTTGCCCTTGAAGGAAAAAGCGGGAGCTATTCCTATACCTATACGCTGGGCGGCTCAACAAAAAGCGGTAATATCAGCCTTGCCGGGGGTAAAGAAACCATTGCCCTTGAAATTCTGTCCAGGGCAAGAAGAACGGCAAATGATAGTGTGTCCGTAACCTTTGATATAGAAAATAAAACAGACAAAGCACTTGAATTGGCGGTGAAAAACGATGACGGACAGAAACCCCGTTTTGTCACCGGTAATATTTCAGGAGAGGTTATAATTAAGTAGGTGTTTGGTATGGGTTTTACAAAAAACAGGGACGGATTCACACTGGTAGAGGTAATCGCCGCTTTCGCGGTGCTTGCCATAGTTGGCGGCGTCCTGCTTCAGTTGTTTGTTGTGGCGGCCAGAACCAACAGGATGGCCTATGACACTGACAAGGCAAATGTCCTTGCGGTTGAAGCCTCGGAAATGTTCAAGGCCAATCCCGGACTGGAAAATCTTGAAAGCCATCCTTTTTTTCAAAATGAAGAAACTGTAACCGAAGGCACTAAATATACAACATGGTTTGACAATTCATGGAATACAGCCGCCGAAGCCTCGGCAAGGTATAAAATGGAGCTTGTAACGCATGATCCGGTGGAATTACCTTCAATTGATGTATCCTATTATCCGGAGTTGCTCTGCGTTTTTAACCTTTCAGAATCGATTCCCATATACGATTTAATTACAGCGAACAATGATAATTGGATATTGGATATTGGTCTGACCGGAGAGGGTACAAAACAGGTTTTTATTGATCCTTCCCATGAAAACACGGGAGAATTAAGAGGCGTATATACCATACCGGTAGGCCTGTACTACAAGGGTGATCCCGGAAGTATCACCGTCAGTTCTTATAACGGCGCTTCTCTTGATGGGTTGCCTGTAGAGCTTGCCGTTTATTTCTTTGATATACCCGAAGGCCTTCCGGTTTACTTTAATATTGTGGAAGGGCATGCTTCTGAAAATTATGTAAGATCTGATGTGACGATAAGGGAAATATATGAGATGGATATTGGAATTGTGAGAATTGAAGGCGGACATATTATGACGGCGAATAACGTAAAAAGATATCTGGTGAGGTGACGGGTATGCGGCGGTTTGAATTTCTGAAAAATAATAAAGGTTCGGCATCGGTTTTTGTGCTTTCAGCCATTATTGTGCTCACAGCCCTCGGCGCTATTGTCCTTACCGCAAGCCTTGCCAATATAAAAACAGGCGCAAGGTACAGGGACTGGTCTGCTATGTTCTACCAGCTTGACACCGAAGGGGAGGAGCATTTAAAAACACTGGACAGCCTTCTGGAACAGGCTGAGTCTTCCGCCAGGGAATATATGGGAAAAGGATATTACAATATCGATCCGGATGATGCATCCTCACCGGATACGGGGCTCAATGACGAAGCCCAGCGGTTTTTCTACGGCAACCGCTGGCAGTATACCCTTGATGATTATCTTAGCCCTGAAGATTATATGAATGATTATGCCATACACATATCAGGATTTATGGAGAGACTGTATTTTTATTACGCTTCAAGGCTGCTTGAGGAGACAGCTCTTGCTCCGGCGATAACCATAACCGGAACAGGCAAGTTTACCAATTTTATGGCAAATCCCGGCTGGGATGACTACAAACCCGCAAATGGAGATATAAAGGCCGAAATTGAGCTGCGCGGCGATGATACAGGAAACGAAAGAAATATTCTTGTTAAAATGGATATCATTGTCCCTTCCTATGAAACCGTAATTCAAACCACATATACACCGTACAAAGGAAATCCCGTATGGGCAAACGCCGTTACGGCCAAAGGCGGTGTTATTATATCGGCCTCCGCAAATGCGAATATATACGGTGATGTTTACGCTTCCGGGCTTAACGCCTCAGGGAACCCCCTGGGTATGGATGCCGGCCTTAAAGTTATGGGAACAGCCAGTATTTTCGGCAATGTTTATTCCCGCGGGGATGTGTATATTGCCGGCAATAACGGCAGCCTCAATATTAAAAGGTACAATGAAGCCGGTTTTACAATTAACAGGGATTTTAAAAACAAGATTTTTTATAATTTATTCCATTTTGACATTAATGACGTAGCCACCGGAGAGGGTATCAATATTTATAATTATACGGAGAATGAATCCGCGAACATTCCGTTTATTTACAATGACGGAATTACCGGCGGAAATGTATACTGTAACGATCTGACCATAGCCCGAAATGTCCGGAACGCGGCCATCAATATCAGCGGTAACCTTATGACAACCGATGATATAGAAATGAACGGCTTATATTCAAGCATCGTTGTGGGCGGAAATTTCACAGGCATTAATTCAGAGGAGGCAGGCGGCGATCCCAATGCCAGCAGTTCAATCATAAACAACTATCCCTATGAAGCGGATGGTACGGAAATAAGCAGTATTCAAATAGGAGGCGGAGTTATCATACCCGGCACATCCTTTTATGAATTTGATTCCAATACATATTATCAATCCGGAGAAAGCCTGTCGTCGAAGGATCAGGATATTTTTAACGCGTATGTATATGCTTCGGGTTTACCCGGCGGCTACAGTCTGTATTATCTTGACGGCAACCGTTACTACATAAGGGTGTTTTCACCGGCAGCCCCCGGCAATGAATTGAATGAAAAAATACAGGGGTTGATTGCCTTTTTAACGGGGCGGAATATTAAAACCAATATTAACGCCGGCGGTGATGTAAAAGGCTATTCGCTCGGAACGGTTCTTATACACGAAAACGGAGAGAGCGAAGAGCCGGCCTCTATCTATTCACCGGAAGGGGGAGCGGGCACATTCCTGCCCGATTGGAACAGCAACAGGCAAGATTACCTCACTCTGGGCGTAGATGCGCTAAAGGAAATCTTCCTTTACAAAACAAGTCAGCTTGGAACTTCGGAAAGCGGTTTTTCAAATTTTGAGAACAGGGTCGGCCCATACTCAGACGGGTTGTCCGCCGCCGGAGTGGCGTACCTTGATGGAGACAGCACATACACAGTTAATGGTGATGAATCAAAAATAATATACTGTACAGGAAATCTGACAATCAGCGGGGACGGAAATATCAGAGGTTCGGTAATCAGTCGGGGCAGCGTGACAATCTCCGGAAATGCCGGCATATATTATGACGAAGCGGTCATTGAAAACATTTTAATGAAACCTGCGGCAAGGGATTTCTTTGAGCCCGGCACAAGAGGGAAGGACATAATCCATGTCAAGGATTACAGAACCGACAGCGGAACCAGGAGTTTTGTGAAAAGGTATAACATAACACAATGGAATGAATATCAATAGGTTTATTTTGGCAGGATGCTTATCGGTAGTATCCGGTTTTAATGAAAGGGCTTGATTTGAATGAATAAAAAAGCGGTAAAAAGAATTTCGTTCATGCTTATATTTACTTTGGCGGTTCTTATTGGAGCTCCGGCCGCGTCGGCGGCAATGCCAACTCTTACATACAGCGGTGAACCTTTTACTGAGAGAGAGCAGAATGATGGTGGTATAGGAAACAGCATCATTGTTGACAGTACAATAAATTTCAGAAGCAATGCCGTAAACAGAATTACAGCTGCCGGTGTGCCTGAAGGGTTACAATTCAGTGTTGTAAGAGTTAACAACAGGCGTGTTACACTTTCACTGACCGGAAGAGCAGTAAACCATCAATCCGCCGACAACGCAACCGTAACGGTAACATTCGCCCATAACGCGTTTAATCCAAATGCCGACGGAAGCATTGTCAAAGTTATTCAGGTCAATTTCAATGATAATACCCCAACCCTCACCTATTCAACCGATACATTCAATGAAAGCGGCGCAAACAATGGCTATATTGACACAACCTGTGACATTACTCTTTCAGGGGATACTTTTACCGGAATTAACGGAAATGATTTTGTTTCCGCCGGAAAGGTATCGGTATCCAATGTACCGGAAGGACTTACTCCTGTAATAACACGAACCGGCGGCACGACGCTACGCATGTCTTTAATTGGTATGGCAGAAAGTCATCAGCAGCCGGACAGTGTAAACAACATGACGGTTGTTTTCAGCAACAGCGCCTTTACAGGCGGAAATGCGTCCAATGTGGAGAACCATGATAAAAATGATTTAAAAATTATTTTCAGCAACAATCCATACCTTACATACGAAGGAGATGAGTTTTTCGAGTCGGATATCAATAATGGAACCATAACCAACACAATCGGTATCAATCTGACAGGAGCGGAATTCAGGAGCGATTATTTCAGTTCCGCCGACTATACCGCGACAAACGTACCTTCCGGCCTGAACCTGTATCTTGTGAGGATTAATTCAACTGCCGCCGAACTCCGGTTGACAGGAACAGCCTATTATCACGCTGCATCCGGCAGTATTGCAAATATGGGGATAAGCCTGATGGATTCCGCTTTTTCGGGGACGGCCGCCTCACAGGTTGCGGATTCGGCCAAAACCGATTTGAAAGTGACCTTTACAGACGGAATATATCTTACCTATGAGGGAGGCCCTTTCGTAGAGTCATTTAACAATGACGGCTCAATTGCCAATTCAAAAGAGGTCATCCTTAAAAACGGCGAATTTGTAAATGAGGCCTTTGTTGAAGGGGTTCATTTCACGACACAGAATGTTCCGGCAGGTCTTGCCATGGCAATTGAGAGAACCGGAAATAGACAATTATATATAAGCTTTAACGGAAAGGCTTCAGCCCATGAAACAGAAAACAGCGTCAATAACGCAGGCGTAACCTTCACCGATAACGCCTTTGCCGGCGGAAATGCCGCAATGGTTAACAACTCAAGTAAAAATGATGTTGAGATACGGTTTACAAC